>JAITFN010000012.1 GCA_031281345.1 Candidatus Fibrimonadaceae bacterium | reverse complement strand
TATTGCAGAGTCTTTATTTGGAATTTTACCCTCTACAATAACAGATGATGAAATTAAAGAGGCAAGATATAAACGCTATGAACGCAATTATTGATACTAATATTATAATTGATGCTATTGTAGCGAGAGAACCTTTTAAGGAAATATCTCAAAATATAATTCGCTCAGTTTCCAAAAAAGAGTTTAACGGTGCTATTACTACAAGTACAATTACCGACATTTTTTACATTACGAATAAATATTTGAAAGATAAAGAAAAAACGGCAAATGAAGTAAAAAAATTATTTATTCTTTTTGATGTAATCGCCGTTACAAAAGAAGATTGCCTTAAAGCTTTTGATACTGGAATAAAAGATTATGAAGATTCTTTGCTTTATATCTGTGCCTTTAAATGGAATGCAGATTTTATAGTCACTAGAAATTCGGCTGATTTTTCTAATTCTACTATTTCTGTAATATCTCCAGAAAAATTTTTAGAACATTTACCGAAATAAGTAAAAAGCCGCTCCCTGCCAATGACAGAGGATGCCTAATCCTTCACACAACGCACACTTAACTTGTGAACACGCGTGTCATAGCCATAACTGCTAACATATCCTGCGGTGTAGTACATGCCCCGACCGAAGGCGGCTACATTACTGCTCTTCGTACTACTCCACCAATCGCCACCGTTATTGATATCTCTGAAACCTTCGGAATAGATATAGCCACCCGGCAAAGCCGCAAAGCCGTAATCGTCCGTACCTTTAGTGGAACTATTAAGGAGCCACAAATTGGAATTGGCTTTTAATTTGATTCCAGCAGTAGCCGAATCAACAAAATTTGTCAGCGTTGTCCATTCTTCATCACTTGGCAAATGCCATCCATTTGGGCATACCGTCATTGCCGTTGCCCAATCGTAAAGCCTGCCGTAAATTGCACAATTGGCAGGGTCATTGTCGTAGCATACATCGGTATCATTATCGGGAACATTGTAGTTCAAATTCTCCGCCATCCAAACTTGTTTTCCAATTTCAACATCTCCAATTTCAACGGTTCTGTAAATTTGACCGCCACAAGACAAAGCGTTGTTACCAATCGCAACATTTGGACAAGCATTTATAATAATGGAACTGCTACTCTGCGTTGAGCTAGACGAAGGCAACGTAGTTCCGCCTGCCGAACTTGAGCTTGACACAACTGGCGTAACAGAAGAGCTGCTCTGCTTTGAGCTAGACGAAGACGAATAAATAGTTACAGAACTGCTACTCTGCTTTGAGCTTGAGCTAGGCCGAAAATTTATGCTGCGCTTGTCTTCTGGGTTATCACGTTCAAAATCCGCACAGGATATGAAAAGGAAAGTTATCGCGAACAAGAAAAATTTTAAAAACATATATGCACCCCTATCCCCGTAGCCAAAATAGCCCCGCCAATAATGTAAAACAAATTCCTGTTGTTGCGGTTATCCTCCGCTTTCTTCCAATTATCATCGTAATAACTCTGCTGCTGCCCTGACTTGCTGTATTTATCGTATGCGTCTTGTGCATTTTCGTTTTCAAGCACAGCATACATCAACGCCGCTAACCCAAGTATGTCCAAGCTAAAGCCCACCCAAAAGCTGTCTCCTAGCTGCTCATCCCAAAAGCTGGTTTCGGACGGCTGATTGATCCCTGTCTTAATGCCTAGCAATTTATCGCTTAGCGCAACCGGAACTTCGCGTTTTATTATATTAACCAAATCACTCAAACTCTTTGGATCGTAGTCATCATATTCCTTTTTGAACAGAATATCCTTCTCCGCCACGCTATACAACTCATATTTCAACAGCCATTTGCCATCGTATTTATTCACCATGCACCACGAGCCATAATCCGCATTGGCTTGCCCTGCCAGTTTCCCGAAGCATGAGCCACCTTCCTCGCGCTTCAAAGAGTGCTTCGTCACCAACCTCCTCGCGCACGTCCTTATATGGTATAAGTCTGTAATCGGCTTGGGGCAAAGTATTTCTCGTGACCTCCTCAACCTTATCTCTCAAGCGTCCCAATCCATTCACATCAAAATCGCCTATGCAGGGCAGCACCACAAAGCTCTGCCTCGCTCCAAAGGCAAAACAGAAAGCAAATAAGCAAAAAACCAAAATATTTTTCATAATTCACCCCATAAAATCTGAGGGAAATTTTCCTTGTTCACCGCCGACAAAACGCTCAAAACCTTCAAATCGGTGTCTAGCACGATAATCAATGGCAGCGAGAACCTGTCGTCTTTCTGCAAAAAGCCCGATTTCCTGAGCAGGTTTCCGTTTGGGTCAAAGTAAAGGGGGAAAGAATTTCCCGCATATTTATTCACCATATCGCTCACCTTCTCGCCGTCTTTGTGTATGCTTTCACCCACATCTATCAGATACACTTGCACCCCGTTCTTTTGCAGTTCGTCTGCGTTCTTTTTCAGCAGTGCAAATTCCTCCACGCAATTAACGCACCAAGTAGCGAAAAAGGAAAGGGCTATGCGCTTCGCGCCTGTTTTCTTCGCTTTCTCTTTCAAGTTATCCCTTGTAAGCCCAGGCTCGTTCTCTATCGTGAGCGTTTGAAAATTAGGTATTGTTCCCTGCAGCTGCCCAAAGCAGAGGGCAGACATCAAGACGGTTAATATGATTGCTACTCGCATTGCGGTCTCCTTTGTTTTATTTCCTGTTCCCATTCATTCCAAAAGTTTTCTGTTTTCAATTTGTCCTGCAGTTTTTTGAGGGCAAGCTCTTCTTTCTGTTCAAAGCCTTTTATAGGTGCCGTGCTTTCCAAAAGCCTTAGCTCCGCCCCGTTGCAGGTCGCTATCCTCAAAGCTGGCTGGTATGAGCAGCCCCAGGGACCGCCGTTTGATTTGCAGACAGGCTCACCCTTGTAAACAAGGGATATGCCCTTGCCTGCGCAAGGCGTGTTTTCCATTTTTATGCTGCCGGAGAGCTTCGCGAAAGCTATCTCTGAATAGGCGGTTTTCTTCTCAGGGTTCCAGTGCAGCTTGGCGTTGCAATTATCCTTGTAATCCTTTTTAGCTTTCTCATAGAATTTCTCGGCCTTGGCTAAGTATTTGGATTCTGCCCCTAGGCTCTCCAGTATAATCTGTATGTCCATAAATTCTCTCCAATGGCTTTGAATTTTATGCCAATCTTTGGACAACTCCATATTTTCCGACAGAATCCTCTGCTTCTCCAAATAGGGCTTGGCAACGTCCTTGACGCACACATAAGCCCTCAGCTCATATTCGCCGTTTTCTTGCTGCTTGGGGAATTCCATTTCCTTGTAGCCTACGAGGGTCAAATTGCTCTCTATATTGCTTGTCTGCCAAAACTCGCCGGATTCGTTCAGAACCCCGTCTCTTTCTCCGCTGTAATCATTCATTTCAGTTTTGGATTTTATCTGTGAAATTATGCCGTGCGCTATTTCGGTTTTTGCCTTGTACTTAGCTTTGTCAGGGTCTTTTCCATAGACTACGGTGCCTATGAATTCGCCTCGGCAATATGCCTTAGCTTTCGCAGAGTCTGCCTGCGTGAAATCAGCCAAAGCCTGCGAAGCGAGCGCAAGCACTAAAAGTAGCGGTTTTATAAGAGGGGGATTCATTTTTTATTTCTTTTTGATGACGTTCCTGACAAGGGCTATGACACCTTTCTTGGATTCATTTATTATCTGCTCGCTCAAAGGCTTTTCTTTGCCAATATCTTCAAGACCCTTCCCGAAAAGCTCTTTGTTGACGACCATTACCACCGTGGTCACATACACCGTTTTGCCCTTGTTGAGCTGCGTGGCTTCCTCGTCTATGTACGTATAGCTCAGGTATTGCTGCGAACCCGAGACCAGCTGCTCGGTGCTGAGCTCAGCTCTCGCAAGATAGCCTTCTGCCTCTTTGAATATGCCGTCTTCGTCCATATTTGATTTGGCATCCAATTGGGCGTTGTTTCTCACATAGGTTCCCATTGTGTTGGCCAGTTCCACTCGTGCCTTCGCAAGTGCTTTGTCGCGGGACATACTGACGGAGAGACCCTTTCCTATCCCTATGCTACAAGGGATATTGTTTGCGAACTCCTGATTGCATATACTTTCCAGCTTGCCAAGGGCTTGGTAGATATCCTCCGGTGCGGGCTGCCCTGGCTCGCCGGATTTGGGGGCAGGGGCGGCGGGTTTGCTTTCGGCGGCGGGCGTGGCTAGGGCTGCCGTAATTTTTTTGGGCATCACTATGGTTTTGATTCCACCTGCTACGAATTCCTTGACAATATCCAGCCAGAACGCATTTGCGTTTACTGGAAACATCATCATTGAAATGGTTAAAATGGCTACGTTTAAGCGTATAGAGGGGAAGGCAAATGACATATTAAGAATGAATGTAGAAAAATTCCTATATTGCCTTCCAATGCCCTTCTTGTTTATCCTGCTTTTCTGCACTTTTGCCTTTTCGCAAGAGTTTGTTCGCTTTGAGCTGGAAAAACGAGAACAGCAAGACACAGATACAACAGAAACTGAAAGTGGCTGGATGATAGAAAATGGCTCAAACGATACTCTGGAATATATGGCAGTTGATTTGGAATACCAAGTTTTATCCAAAACATTTAATTTGAACGACAAAGCACAGCTCAAATACCGCACCGCAAAGCTTAACGGCGATACCATTATATATAGCCAAAAAGACAAAACAATAGAAGTTATAGGAAACCCTGTTTTCAAAGAAGCTTCGCAACCTTCCCTTGCTTCTTACAAAATGAAATACAATTTGTCAACAAAAGTGGGTGAAATAATTTATGGCACTAGCTATATGGATAATCAGCAGTTCAACGGAGTTTTGATAAGAGCGGTTACAATGCAAAGCCAAGATACGCTTAAAGAGCAGAGATTTTTAATTGAACGAGGAGATTTTTCCACCTGCTCTAACCCAGAACATCAGCATTATTCGTTTTACAGCAGGCGAATGGTGCTAAAGCCTAAAGAGAGCGTAACGGCTCGCCCCGTGGTTTTGAATATGGGCGAGGTTCCTGTTATGATTTTGCCACTTATGATTTCACCGCTTAAAAGCGGGCGTAGAAGCGGTCTTTTAACACCAAAAATAGGCGGAGACCAAACACAGGGCTTTTTTATGAACAATCTGGGATATTATCATGCTCCAAATGATTATTGGGACGCACAGATTTATGCAGATGTTTTGGAAGGCAGTGAGGCAGATTTTAGCAAAAGCACTTTAAATTCGGAAATTCGCTACAATAAGAGATACTCCTTAGATGGCTTTGTGAATGCCACAGGTTATTTAAACGATGGAACATTTTGGCGGGATTACGATATTGACTTTAGCCATTCGCAAAAAATAACACCTGATGGCAGCAAAACCCTGAATGGCCAGGGTTCCTTTGTTTCGCGGCAAGATTTGCGGCGACAAAACGGCATAGACGAAAAAACCATTTTAAACCAGCAGGCAAATGCTGAGATGACTTACTCTCAGAAAATCGGAGACAATAAAAACATCACCGTAAAAGAAAGGCAAGAATACAATTTGCAAACGGGGCTTCTCACTCGGCAAAATCCTGATATTCAGTTTAGAACTTCTGGCCCTTTGTTTTCACCGGATGAATCTGGAGAAAACATAAATCCGCCATTCTGGGAAAAAATAAATTATTCTTATTCTGCCCGCTTCAACAATTATATGTCTAGAGCACCAGATACCATATATTACAATCCACTGGACACGACATCTGATTATTACACTAAAGATACAACAGCTTATTATGCAGGTATTTCTGATAACTTTTCTTTGAGTTATATTGGAATTCTCTTTGATGTTTTAAGCATCACTCCGTCACTGAATTTTGTGCATTATTGGACTGCAAATGAATATATTTCGCCACACGATACCAATTCCATAAATAGAAAAAAAGGGCACTTTGTTTTTGACCCTTCAAAAGACGAATATGGGCAACACTATTTGGGAGGCTACGGTTCTATAAGCACAAGCACCAAGCTCTACGGGATATGGCTTCCAGAAATCGACAAGTTCACAGGCATTCGCCACACACTTTCTCCAACAGTGGATTTTACGTATGCACCCGAACTTGATACCAACCACGTGTTTTATCCGCACCCGCTACTGGGTCAAGCCGCTTTTCAAAAAGAACAGCAAACCGTGGGCTTTAGGCTTGGAAACGATTTTGACATAAAGTATTTACTCGCAAGCGCAGACACGGCAAGCGAAGAAACAGACCGCGATGATGTTAGCAAAAATCTCAGGGTTTTAACAACTTCACATTCAACCTCGTACAATTTTGCCGCAGATTCAATTCAATGGTCACCTATAATTTCTTCTTTTGGAATTCAGGTTTTAGAAAATTATCTTTTCACAATAAATACCATACACAAGGTTTATCATGAATTTGAAGAGTCTCCAAACAAAGCTCGCTTTCCTCAGCTCACACATTGGGATTACGGACTAAGCCGCAGATTTTCTTGGTCTGGAAATTTTACCGCAGGGCTTCCATCTAAAGATGGCAAGTATGAATATAGATCTTGGAGTGCAGGCGTGGACTACACTTTTAACTTTTACAGCGATAGAGTTGGCAGAAATGTGTTTAGAGACACTTATAGGCACTATGCCAGTTTTTCTGCCGGACTTTACCCCAGTAGAAAATGGAATTTGCAATACTCTTCACAATATTCGTTTGAAGAAGGTGATTTTACCTCCCATACATTGCAGTTTTACAGGGAACTCCACTGCTGGAAAATGGATTTCACTTGGAGACCAACGGGAGCAGCCCCAGGTTGGAGCTTTGCAATTTATATTGTTGATTTGCCAGACGTGCGTTTAAGCGCAGCAAATTCTGTTAATAACTATTAGCATAACTATTAGCATTATTGAGAATTTTTAACTTCCCCGTTATCGCAGAATTGCGTTTCTATGTTGTATTTCTTGCCGCCACATAAATCTGCAACATCAAACGATATATCCGAACAGAATTGCTTTGATGAATTGTAAATTGTGCCATAGCAACAATCTTCTTCTGATGGCTTATAGTTTTTATCGCCACAAATGGAGTATATTTCGCCCTCTAAGCAATTCTCTACTTCGGTGTTATATTCCTTGCCACCACATTTATCCAAAATCATATAATTGCACCTAGCAGCAGACCCTTCGCAAACGCAAAACTGCGTTTCGGGGTTATATTCAACACCAGTGCCTTCTTCACCGCATTTTTCATAAACCTTGTCTTTAAAGCAGAATTGCGTTTCGGGGTTGAGTTCTTTGCATTCAATATTAGCCGCCTGTTTGTCTTTTTCTTTGCAGGAAAACATTAAGGACAAGGCAAGCCCAAGGGTTGCTACGATAGTGATTTTAGCGATAGTGATTTTCATTGTGGGTTCTCCTTATTTGTTGGGTTTACCTCAAATTTTCTGCTTTATATCGAATCTATAATGAAAAACGAGTGACAAAACTCCTGTTTGAAGCCACCTTTGCTCGGTGGTTTTACCATCTTCTCTGTAAGTGTTGGTGTTGAATAAAGGCATATTGAGATTATGTCCATAAGCAAGCGAGGCTAAATATTTTTTGTTGAATTGTATTGTATTCTCAAGCCTTAGCATTGCACCTATTCCCAAAAGGTGTCGTATGTCGGGGTCATTTTTTGGAGCGTTGGTATAAAGGTAAGAGATTGTGGGTAAAATAAATTCCCCTTCCAATTTCATGGTTTTGCTTTTCAAAAAGACGCTTGATATTCCCAAAACAGACCAAAGCCCGCCGTAAATGTAGTTTTCTGCCTGTGGGTTGATAATTAAATACTTTGGAATGATTGCCATCCAGAGTTCCGTCACGTGCATTTCTTCGTTCATATTCACAAATTTCTTGTATTTTTTTGGAATTTTATCTTTATTCTCATGCATCATTTTTGGGGTAATTACCGCATAAAGGTCTAGTTTAGCCCCCGGATGAAGTTCCGTGCCCATAAGCCCCGGAATCCAGAAAAAAGCTGGACCAACTCCTATGTTTATGGGAACATCAATCTCTTTCTTTCCCTTTGCCCAAGAAAAAGAAACTATGGTAACAAAAAAAAGAACAAATATTTTCATTGCTAGGTCTCCTATATTTAAAATAGAAATTATGCTAGGGGTGGGGGGGCTTTAAAAAATTTAAAAAAATTACTATATTAGAATATTATGCCAAAAATTTATGCAGCAAAGTTTGCAGATGGAACGCATTGGCTAGGCAATAACTGGCCAGATTGTGAAGCACTTGTAAGCGGACAAACAGGTGTTAAATACAAGTCTTTTGCCACAATGGACGATGCAGAGGCTTGGATTAGCGGTAAAAAGCAGAAATTGAAAGGGCTTTACGTTTATGTTGACGGTTCTTTTATGCCGCATAGCGAATATGCCGGATGGTCTTGGGTTGCCGTAGAAGACGGGGTTGAAATTGCCAAAGACTTTGGAACAACCCCCAAGCCAGCTTTTAGCAGAAACATAGATGGCGAACTTTATGCCGCGTGGAAGGCAATGGAATTTTTAGCAAAAAAGAAACGCAAAGGCACAATTTGCCACGATTACGAGGGCATTGCTTGCTGGGCAACAGGTCAATGGAAAGCCAACAGCACAGTTTCTCAAATTTACGTGAATAGAATTGCCGATATAAAAATCTGGGCAAAATTCAAAAAAGTGACAGGTCATAGCAATGATGAATGGAACGATAAAGCAGACAAGCTTGCAAAGGAAGCTCTGACGGGGACTTAACCTTTTGAGTATAGCATCCACTAGCGTTAGGCGACCAGTTTTAACCCTGGTGCTGTCTGCGTTTATTGTGCTGTTCGGTTTAATAGGGCTTAAGCAGGTGGGTGTTAGGGAGTACCCTGCAATAGACCCTCCGATAATAAACGTGCGCACAACCTACACAGGCGCAAACGCAGAAATAATCGCAAGCCAAATAACCGAACCTCTGGAATCTGCAATAAACGGCATAGATGGAATTAGAGCCATAACCTCTAACTCCAGAGACGAGCAATCCAACATAACCGTTGAATTCAATTTGGGCGCAAATTTGGAACGTGCCGCAAACGATGTTCGCGACAAGGTTTCCAGAGCGCAGAGGTTGCTCCCCGAAGAAGCAGATGCCTCCGTTGTTTCTAAAGCAGACGCAAACGCCACTCCCATACTTGTGCTCTCCCTTGGTAGCAATAATATGAGTCTTTTGGAATTAACCGATTTGGGCGAGCGAGTGCAAGAGAGGCTCCAAACAGTGGAAGGCGTTGCGGAAATAGGAATGTGGGGAGCAAAAAAATACGCAATGAGAATATACATAGACCCTGTGAAAATGGCAGGGTATGGTTTAACACTCAATATCATAAGGAGTGCGCTAGACAGAGAAAATGCGGAACTTCCGGCTGGGCAATTGGAGGGCAGTGCGGCAATAGTTACGCTGCGTTCAAGTTCAAAACTCATTAGCGAAGACGATTTTAGAAATGTGATTTTATCTAACAATGCAAACAGATATGTTCGCCTTGGCGATGTGGCAGATGTTGTTCTTGCCGCCGAGAATGAAAAAAACACCCTTAGAATGAACGGCAGACCGATGATATCTTTGCCTGTTGTTGCACAACCAGGTGCAGACCAAATAAAAATTGCAGACGAGGTTTTGAAAAGGGTAGAGGAAATAAAAAAAGATATGCCAGAAGGCGTTGTTATCCAAATAACTTTTGACAACACCCACTTTGTGCGCATGGCTTTGAGCGAAGTGGAAGAAACCATAGTAATAGCCTTTTTGCTCGTTGTTGCTGTGATATTTTTGTTCTTGAGAGATTTTAGAACAACATTTATCCCTATGATAACCGTGCCTATATCTCTGATAGGCGTGTTTTTTGTCATCTGGATTTTGGATTTTTCCATAAACATATTGACGCTTTTGGGAGTGGTGCTCGCCATTGGAATTGTGGTTGATGATGCCATTGTTGTTTTGGAAAATATTTATGCAAAAATTGAAAAGGGCTTGGAGCCAAAAGAAGCCGCAGACAAAGGCGTTAACGAAATTTTTTCCGCTGTGATTTCTACCACTCTTGTGCTTTGCGCTGTGTTCACTCCTTTGCTTTTTATGGAAGGTTTCACGGGTCGTTTGTTCAGAGAATTTGCAATAGTGATAGGAGGTTCGGTTTTAATATCTGCTTTCGTTGCCATAACCCTTGGCAGTATGCTCTCAAGTAGAATATTAAGGCGTGGCAAACATAACCGCTTTTATTCAGCAACAGAACCTTTTTTCAATTCCCTTTCTTCTAATTACTCAAAATTTTTAAACAAGGCTCTTAGCCACCCAACACTTTCCATACCCGTGATTTTAGTATGCGGAGGAATTGCAGTTTTAGCATTTACAAAAATGCCAAGCGAACTCGCCCCATTAGAAGACCGTTCAAGGGTAACGGTGCAAATAACCGCCCACGAGGGTGCTCCATTTTCTTATATGAACGATAAAATGAAATTCATAGAGCAGTTGGTAAGAGAGAATGTTCCAGAGATAGACAGAGTTTTGGTTCAAACATCGCCTGGATTTGCAGGGGCAGCGAACAACGGCAATGTTCAAATTATGCTGGTTCAGCCTGTGAAACGCAAACGCTCACAGCAGCAAATAGCAAATGATTTACGCAAAATACTCTCAAAGGTAGAGGGGGTTCGCGTTTCCATTCAGCAAGAACAAACCATAAGGGTTGGTGCAAGAGGTGGGCTTCCTGTGCAGGTTGTGGTGCAAACAAGCGAACTCGATTCCCTAAAAAAACGCCTGCCAGATTTAATGGATAAAATTGGAAGCAGCCGATTGCTAACTATGGCTGATGTAAATTTGAAATTCACAAAACCGCAATTGAATGTGGAAATGGACAGAGATTTTTTACGCGCTTCTGGCGTTGCCCCAAAAGAGGTCGCTCAGGCATTGCAACTTGCATATAGCGGTCTTCGCTATGGGTATTTTTTAAAAGACGGCAAGCAATATCAAATTATAGGCGAAATAGATGCGCGCAACAAAAATGAGCCAGCCAGCCTCCAAGCTCTTTACATAAAAAATTCAACTGATAATTTGGTTTCCCTAGACCAAATGGTAACTCTAAAAGAGCAGGCTGTTCCTCCGCAAATTTACAGATACAATCGCTATGTTTCTGCAACCATTTCTGCAAGCCCCGCAGAAGGCATTGCCCTTGGCGATGCTATTACAGAGATGCACGGCATAATAAAAAAAGAGTTGGGCGATAATTTTAAAACAGAACTCGCAGGAACCTCACGTGATTTTATGGAGGCAAGTGGCAGCTTGGCAATGGTTTTTGGTCTTGCTCTGCTAATTGTATATATGCTTTTAGCCGCCCAGTTTGAGAGTTTTCGCCATCCCTTTACAATTATGCTAACCGTGCCGCTCGCTCTCTTTGGTGCTCTTGTTGCGCTTTTTGTAGGGGGGCACACCATAAATATATTCAGCCAAATAGGTCTTGTTATGCTTGTTGGTCTTGTGACCAAAAATGGAATTTTGATTGTTGAGTTTGCAAATCAACGCCACGCCGTTGGCTTGTCGCTAAAAGAAGCGGTTGCAGATGCAGCGGGCGCAAGGCTTCGCCCAATTTTGATGACCTCTCTTGCAACTGTTTGCGGATTTATGCCCATAGCACTTGCGCTTGGCGCAGGTGCGGAATCCAGAGTTCCTATGGGTGTGGCGGTTATAGGGGGAATACTTGTTTCTATGGTATTCAGTTTGTTGATTGTCCCTGCGGCTTATTTGTTGGTTAGCAAAGGGAAGTGACAGTTAGCTATCTGAGCGGAAAAAACGGGGATTTTTTTCTATATTTATATTGTGAGATCACTTATTGAAGAAGACGAAGAAGGAGTACCAGACAAAGGCAAGGTACAGTACGAACACATGAAGCGTGTTCGTGCGCAAATGGCCGCCGAAGAAGAGGCTCGGAAGCGTTTAAAAGTTATTAAAGGACTTGAAGAAGAGAAAGAAAAAAAGAGAAAGAAAAAAAAAGGCCGCAAACAAAGAGAAGAATTACCAGACGAAAAGAAACTTGAAATAATGCGCAGTTATCAATTTTTAATCGGATTTCTCGGTCTTATAGGTGTGGGCATAATTATCTGGGGCATCAAAATCCCTATGTTGCGCTTGACGTTTACCAGAGATTTCACTTTAGTAATAGATATGATATTCCTAGGGAGTTTAATGGCAATTGGGTGCGTAATTGGTATAATAGGCTTTCAACATAAACACGATAGAATAAGTGATAGAATAATCGCCAAAGAACGCATGGAACTCGGAATCCGAAGAAGAAGATACAACGGTTAGAATTTCTATATTTTACTTTATGGAAAAATTAATAGCAATCTCATTAACGTTGCCAGTATTCGCAATGGCTCAAGAGGCACCTGCCCAGCAACCTTCTATGCTCGGTTCTTTTATGCCAATTTTGCTCATGTTTGTTGTGATGTATATATTTTTTATACTCCCAAAACAAAAAGAGGGCAAAAAAACAGAGCAAATGCGCAGTTCCCTTAAAAAAGGCGATAAAGTTCTTACAGCAGCAGGTATTGTAGGCGTAATTGCACACGTTGACGAGCGTTTTGTCAGCATTAGAACAGGCGATACAAAAATCGATTTTGAAAAAACAGCCATTGTTAAACTTTTGGAACCCGATTCAGAAAAAAAACACGAGACCGATAGTAAATGATTCTTCCGATTAGCACTTATGGTTCTCCAATTTTGAGAAAAAAAGCCGAACCAGTTGAGGAGATAACCCCTGAACTTTTGGAACTGGCAAATAATATGCTTGAAACAATGTACAAAGCCAATGGTGTGGGCTTGGCTGCGCCCCAAGTTGGCAAAAGCATTCGCCTTGTTGTGATAGACCTCGCAAAAGAAGATGAGGAACACAGGCCCATTATCCTTTTCAACCCAGAAGTTGTACCCGAAGAAGGCGAAAATCCGGTGGAAACATACGAAGAGGGCTGTCTTTCCGTGCCCGATGTTTGGGCAAATGTTTCAAGACCAAGCAGAGTGCGCTTAACCTACACAAACGAAAAAGGTGAGCGTGTTGTTCTGCAAAACATAACAGGAAAATTTGCCCGCTGCGCCCAACACGAACAAGACCATTTAAACGGAATTTTATTCACAGACAAAATATCAGTTGCAGACAAAGCTATGAACGCATCTAAATTGAAAAAAATGGCAAAGGAGAATAAGTAAAAAAACTATTCCTCTGGCAACTCCGCGTTGTGATAAACATCTTGCACATCTTCGTTGTCTTCTAGCTTATCAATCATTTTGAGCAACTTCTGAGCATCTTCGCCTTCTAGCTTAACTGTGTTCTCTGCGGCGTAGGTTATGTCTGCAGAGAGCATTTCTATTTTTGCGTTTTCCAAAGCCTTGGTAACCGCCTCAAAAGTTTCTGGCGTTGTTTCAATTTCGTAAACTCCGTCTTCTGTTGCTAGGTCGTTTGCGCCAGCTTCCAAAACCAAATCCATAATTTTGTCTTCGGGGCAAGCAGAGGCATCTACAACCACAATCCCTTTCTTTTTGAAATTCCAGCTAACAGAGCCTTCGGTGCCCATATTTCCGCCGTTCTTGCTGAATATGTTTCTTATGTCTGCAACGGAGCGAGTGCGGTTATCTGTTAGGCATTGCACAAGAATTGCGCAACCTGCAGGACCATAGCCCTCGTACATAGGCTCTTCCATATTTGCACCGGAATTTCCGCCTATGCCTTTGGCTATTGCGCTCTCTATGTTTTTTGCGGGCAAGCTTTGCCCCTTGGCTTTTAGTATTGCTGTTCTAAGACGAGGGTTGGCATCTGGGTTTCCGCCGCCCATTTTTGCGGCAACGGAAATTTCTTTTATCAATTTATTCCAAGCTGTTGCCCTACCAACATCGGTTTTTGCTTTTTTGCGTTTAATGGTAGCCCACTTTGAATGTCCAGACATATTTATTTGCTCCTTGAATTTTAACCTTGCATTTGCGAGTATTCGTCTGAGTCTATTGTTTCTTGATTTCGGAAAATCAGAACCACTATGGCAAGCCCAATGCAAGCCTCGGCAGCGGCAACAGCTATAACAAATATAGGCACTATTTGCCCAGCAACGCTTTGAAGCGCGGGCAAGGTTTTAGAAAATCCAATAAAGCTGAGGTTTGCGGCATTCACCGCAAGCTCAACCCCCATAAAGGCAAAAAATATGTTCCTTTTGGAAATAACCGTGGCAATGCCAATGCAAAACAGCACTGCCGCTAGAATCTGAATGTATAAAGGAGAAAACATACCCTCAAATCTAGAAATTTACAATAGCAAGTGAGTAAGGCTTGAGAAGTGAGTCTTGGTTGCCTATGGTTTTGGTTGTTTTTGCAACAGGGTCATAGACTTTAAGACCATCTTTATCTCCAATAAAGAGTTTTTTTCCGGCTTTGTCAAAAACTATCCCGCCAGAGACATTGAGTATATCTGGCAAGGTACTTTCTACGGTTTTCGAGGCTAGATTTATCGACTTAACAGAAGTCACCCAATCCGCAGAAACAGTTGTTATATACAGAATTTGGTTTGCTTCGTCTAGTGCAATGCCACCAGCCCCGCCTCCGAGTTCCGTGCCTGTTTTCAGAATCTCCGAAGTTCCAGTTGCCAAATCCACAACCTCTATTCCAGTTTTTGTTATATCAATAGAATAGTCTATTGGGTCATAAGCTCCCTGCAAAGAAATGTAAAGTTTTCCTTTGCTCAAAATGCTTGAACTTGGATTATAGAGTTTTAACTGTATTGTATCTATAAGGGTTTTTGTGCTTGCATTTATGCGAACCAAAAGCCCAGGTTTTGTCGCTGACCAATTTTCCAACCTTTGCAAAGTAACTAGCAAGGTATCACCACTAGCTTTAATTGTAGAGATGTTTGTAGGGGCTTCTTCTTCTAGAATTGGCAGGTCTATTTTTTCGCTTGGAGTGCAAGTGTTTACGTTAAAGACCTGTATATAATCCGCATCGTTCAAGGCTATATAACCTTTGCTGCCTATAACCGTGGCTCCGTAAGGGAATTCAGCACTAAGCCTTTCTTGCTTTGGTGTATCGCCAATGCTTTGCGGTAAAATGCAAGACAAAGTACCAGGATTATTTTCCAAAATGAATATATTTCCTTCGGCAGTGGATACTTTTGAATCTTGGTTAAAAGACAAGGTACCTTCTGAAAGATTTGCAGAATCTGGATGCATCCAGCGAAGTTCGCCAGTTGTGTAATCGCTTGTGAAGTTGAGCAAAAGCGAATTGCCTTCTATTTTTTCGTTGTTGCCATTATCTTTATCATTTGAGCAGGCAAAAAGAGCAAGTGAAAGGGCAAATGCAGGAATGGAGCGTCTAAACGCAGCCAAAGTGGTTCTTTGGGTCATGGTTCTACCTCGGAACATTGTTGCAAAATGCCTTATGGCATTCTGCACCTAGGCAGGTTTTCCGGCTTCTGAGAGGCAACCACAGGGGGTTGCCCGTACAATTACGGTAGCGGGACTGCTCTTGATTTTCACAAGATTGCCCTGAAAAGGCATAATAAATATAGTAAATGCTGATTTATTCCCCAGCTTTTTGCCTCAAAATTCCCAAAACCTGTTCCAAGGTTAATTCGGCAGTTTTTTCTGTGTAAAGCGCACTTATCAAATTGGAATGGGCTGTTTGCATATTGTTGTCTGCGGTTAGCAAATCTGTGATTGGAGCTACTTGCTCCTTGTACTCAAGCTCTTTCATCAGGTAGTTTTCTTCTGCGAGCTTTGCGTTTTCTTTGTTGCGTTCCACAAGATTTTGGGCGTTGAACAAGGTTGCTTTCGCGCTTTCGTAAGCTGCCTGCAAAGCTATCTTCTGTTTTTCCCTGTCTATCTCAAGTTTTCTTTTTTCAATTCGGGCAGCGACACGCTCCGCACTGTTAGACATTCCGTCAAAAATCGGAATGCTCACATTTACTCCAATCGTGCCATTATCCGCAAACTTGTCTTTAGGTTTGCTGAGAAAATCAAAGTTTTCCCTTGAAGCCTGCGTTCCATAGCTTGCAAAGGCCACAACGTTGGGATATATTTTTTCCCTTGTTAAATCAATTTGCATTTCTTGCAACCTAACCATCTGGTCCATTCTTTTTAATGCAATGGAGCTTTGCAAAGGGTCTCCGCTTTCGCCTCCGGCAGCTCTGTAATCTATGCTAAGGCGGTCGGTTAGGGAAATGTCTTCTCCTATTGGACGACCCATAATTTGCAAAAGATTATCTTTCTGAGTTTGAATTTGAACTTTGAGGTTATCTATTTGTGTACCCAGTGCCACCAAGTTTATATCCATAGTGTTCAAATCGCCTTTTTTGGCTATGCCGTGCGCCACCATAGCGGCTATTGCCTCACGGGTTTTGCCCAAATTATCCTTGGATTTTTGCATAACCTCCAAATTTTCTTCCATATAAACAATGCTCCAATACTGCATTGATATTCCGTAAATTATGCCCTCTCTAATTTCTTGCTTAACCAGCGCATCTATCTCCTTGCCCTTTTTTGCCATAGCAATGCCAGTCAATGCCTGCGGAACATATAAAAATTGTTGTAATTTTAAATCGGCAGATACATTCCAGTTTATTGGAAATTCCATAAAAGCATCATTTGGATTAAATGGAATTTGACCGCCGCTTGCAAGCGATTTTATCCAAGCTGGATAATTAGGCATTTTAGTGGGTTCGTTTGCCCAAAGGCGGGTCACAGTGCCACTTGCTGTTAATTGCGGCAAATATCTGCGAAAAGCAGCATCAACTTGGGCATCAAAACCCTCGGTACCAAGTTCGGATTTTTGAATATCCAAATTTCCTTTTAATCCTTCGCTCAAAGCCTGTTTTAAACCAAGAGGGCTACCCGCAAAGGCAAAACCAACTGCGCAGAAAGCAAGCAAGCATAAAATCTTATTCATAGAAACAAAAATAAATAAATAAAAGCGTTTTTTACCTCGTTTTTATTGTATTAAAGGATTAAAAGGGTTTTTTAGGGGATAAAGGGTACTGGCAGTGCGGTTCCTTTGTAGGGAACTCCAGAAATTTTCTCTATTGTTTTGGCATTGTCCGCAATTATTTCTTCTGTTAATCCATCAACAAAACTCGCCGGAGAAAACACAAAACCTATTATTCTAACCTTTTTTGATTTTAAATAGTCTATGGAAAGCAAGGTGTGGTTTATGGTGCCAAGACCCGGAGAAGCCACGAGCAAAACCTTGAAATTAGACAGCTTTGCCAAATCCGCCATATCAAAATTTTCTGCTATTGGAACCCTTATGCCCCCAGCCGCTTCCATAACTATAAAATCGTATTGTTTTTTTGCAGTTGCTAAAAACTTTCTTATAACATTTTTTTCAAACTTAACCTTTTCCTTGGCAAAGGCAAAATGTGGCGAGCTTGGGGTTTTAAGGTTATAAGAGCAATGTATGTCTTTGGGTTTTGTTTTGGTAACTTTTTTTATAAAGTCCATATCTGTTGGCCGCCCGCATTGAATGGGCTTGTAATACAAAACTTTCTTTTTTCTCGTTAGTTTAAAATAATCCAATAAAAAGGCAGATACACAGGTTTTCCCAACTCCTGTTCCCGTGCCTGCAACGAAAATTCCTCCTTTAGCCATATCTATTTCACATACTCCTTAATTGCATCCCTCAGCGAGGTAAAAATTCTGTTAAGCTCCCCTTCGTCTTCTTCTAAAAGCGTTATGCGAAAACCCATAAGCTCAGAGCAAAAGCTGCTTATGGGAACAACGCAAATTCCGGTTGCACCCAAAAGATAGTAAACAAAACGGTAATCAAGGCTCACACCATTGCACCATTCCTCTACCTTTGCCTTTATTTTAGGGTTTTCTATGGGCAAAAATTGCTTGTCGTTCAAAACGCCGTCTTTGAAAATTATTGAATTGTAGAATGCGCCGTAAGTAGGGTTAAATGTCAGTTCTGGCACTTCGCTCAAAATTTTGTTTATAAGTGCGCTTCGCTTTCCTATGCGTTCATTCAAATTTTTGCGGTGCTCTTCGTAGCGACTGTCGCCAAGAATCAAGGGCAAGGCGAGCTGTGGGAGCGTGGTTGAGCAAACTTCCGTCATTTTTGCGTTGTCTAGCGCGTTGCAAAAAGCTAGGAATTCTGGGTCTTTGTGTTTATTGTAAAATTCCATCCAGCCGCAGCGTGAGCCAGGCCAAGGAACCTCTTTGGAAAGCCCCTTCATAGCTATGCCAGGGACATCTTCTATATATTCCGCAAGGGCATAAGAACGCGCTCCGTTATATGTAATTTTAGTGTAAATTTCATCTGCCACAACAAATACCTTGTATTTTTTCGCAATTTGAATCATCTTTTTAAGGTGTTCAAGCGGGTACACCATACCTGTTGGGTTATCGGGGTTTATTATGAGAATGCCCACTATATTCGGGTTGTATTTCACCTTGTTTTCAAGTTCTTCCAAGTCTGGATACCAATGGTTGCTAGGGTCTAGCCTGTAGGTTATGGGCTCTGCGTTGGCGTGTGCGGCTTCTGCGGAGCTGTGCGTGCTATATGCCGGAGAAGGGCCAATTACCCTGCTCGTTATGTCTAGCAAATGGTAGGTTGTGGATATGCCGTCTCCCATTCCGTTGAAAAACAGAATATCGTCTGGGGTTATTTGGGGTCCGCCCAAGGCATTGGTTTTTTCGCACAAAAATTCTCTGGTTTTAAGCACACCCTTGGAAGGGCAATAGCCATAAGAGACATTTTGCCGCACTAAGTTTGCCATAATATCTTTTATCCATTCTGGCAACTGGCATTTCTTTTCTATCGGGTCGCCTATGTTTTCCCAATGAATGGACAAACCGAGGGCTTTAAGCTGATTCGCCTTTTTAACAATCTCGCGAATTTCATACTTAAATTCCTTTGAGCCTTCGGAAAGTAATTTTTTGCGCATGGAGGGAATTTAGAAAAATTACTAAGTAGCCACGATTAACTCTGAATTTCGCTGTGGCGTTCCCCCCGTTAGCTCTCCGAGCGGAAAAAAATCTCCACTCAAGGGGGGAATTACTATATTCCAAAATGTGAAACATCTCCTCGCCTCTCTTTTAGACAGCTACTCAAAATTGGGAAATTCCATTCCAGTCAATCCGCACGCTTTGCCAAATAAAGATGAGGTAGTTGAACTTGTGAACAAACTCCACAGCTTGCTATTCCCAGGCTACTTTGGCAATCACAAAACAGACTCACTCTTAAAGAAAGCTCACCACCTGCTGAACAAGCAGTTGGAATTGCTTCATTGCAAAAAAGAACTGGGAACTGAATTTTTGAACAAACTCCCAAAGATAAGGGCAAGCCTAGCAACAGATGTGGAAGCCGCCTCTGATGGCGACCCTGCCGCCTCGGATAAACAGGAGATAATAATTTCTTATCCGGGGATTTATGCAATTTCCGTTTACAGGCTTGCTCACGAGCTTGAATTGCTAAAAATACCAAAACTGCCCAGAATAATGACCGAACACGCTCACTCCGTAACAGGAATAGATATTCACCCAGGGGCACAAATAGGCGATTACTTTTTTATAGACCACGGAACGGGCATTGTTATAGGCGAAACAACGGTTATAGGCCAGCACGTGAAAGTTTACCAAGGGGTGACGCTCGGTGCCCTTTCAACAAAGGGCGGCAATGCATTAAAAGGGCAAAAACGCCACCCAACGGTAGAAGATAACGTAACAATATATTCCGGTGCTTCCATATTTGGCGGTAGCACTGTGATAGGCAAAGATTCCGTACTTGGCAGCAATGTGTTTGTAACAAGCTCTGTTCCACCAGGCTCAAAACTCAGCATTCACACATCAAAATCGGTGGCTGCTGGTTCTATGCTTTGAAAATTCCCATAATTTTGTTTTTCTCATCGTATTCCCTTAGCGTATCTAAATGCTGCCTTGAATATTCCAGCAAAGCAGGTGCCACCATTTCTAGCCCAAATTTTTTTGCCTCTTGCAGTCTCTCTTTTTTATTCAACTCCGGGCAGCTATGCTCCAAAACAAAAAGCAGTTCCTTGCCTCGCTTAGAAACGCTAAAGGGCCAAGCTGCGCATTCCAGGGGTTTATTTTTCCTCAGCCTGCATCCCATATTTTCACAGTGATGCACGCAGGCAAATAAGCCGTTTTTTTCTTTTACTTCTATTCCTTTTGGAACATAAACAAGAGATTCTTTTTTGAATGTGCAGCAAATTTTGCATTTCGCGCAGGTTTCGTGTTTTAATATAGATACCACGCTCGCAAATTAGAAATTTCTAAATTGCAACCGATGTTTTTCAGAATTCTATTATTTGCTTTTGCGAGCCTTATGCTCTCTTCTTGCTATAGGTTCACCGCCACAACCTTGCCTGCGCATATAAAAACAGTGCGCATAGCAGATGTGGATTACCGCAGCTTTGACGCAGTGCTAGGCAATAGGCTCAAAGACGGCATAGTAGAACTTTTCAGAATAAATGCCCCAGCCATTAGAATAGTAAACGATAATGCAGATGCAGATTTTACTCTAACACTCTTAAGCTACAGCAACAGACCCGAGTCCCAAAGCTCAAACGCAGAAGTTGAGACCTACAGGGTAACAATGAATGTATCAGTTAAATTTTACGATAATGTTCGCAAAAAAGCAATTTACGAAAACTCAAGTGTTCAAGCGACAGGCTCTTACTATGTGCAAAAAAATGAATCAGAGGCCATTCACGGCCAAGAACGCGCAATAAAAAGCCTTCAAGACATAATAATTGCAAACGCTCTGGCTAAGTGGTGATTAATCATCATCGTCATCGTCTTTCTTTGCTTTTTTAGCCTCTGTTTTTTTGGTGTTTGTTCTCTTCACCGCATCTAAATGGAGAACTGTGGTTTTTTCGCCTTCCACTTTTATTATCGTTCCATAAGCCTTTCTGCCCGGGCAGTTTGCCTCAACTTGATGGTCGCCGGCATCAACGCTATTAAGCGTTAAGGGGCCACCGGTTGTGCGGTCTGCGTAATCACCGTCTAGCGAAATTTGGCATGAGCTTGGATTTGTGGTTATTTTAATTGTACCGTGCGGCATAACGGTTGTACCTTCGTATTTATTTTCTTTATTTGGCCACACGTTAAAACGAACGTTTATCAGTTCCTTTCCTTGGTCTATGACCACCAACCTTAAAGGACCTGTTCTGAATTGGCGCTTGGTGATGGGGCTTTTTCCGAGTGAGTCTCCATCCAAATACACAAAGCTGCCAGGAGGGTCTGTGATGATGGTAACGGTACCCGTTTTGCCTCTTGGCGCAAGTTCATCATCATCGGCGGCAAAAACACTAACAGAGAAAAGCAGCATTAATGCTGCAGGCAAGGCTAAGCGAAAAATATTCATAAACTCTCCCAGGTTAAGGTCTAAGTTAAATATAGTAATTTTTTTCTATATTCAAAACTTCTCTATGCTCTCTTCAGAAATATCAAAACGGCGCACATTTGCCATAGTTTCGCATCCCGATGCTGGAAAAACCACGCTCACAGAGAAATTTTTGTGGTACGGCAAGGTTATACGGGAAGCGGGACACGTGAGGGCTAAGGCAAACAAGAGCTACACCGTCAGCGATTGGATGAAAATTGAGCAGCAAAGGGGAATCTCGGTTAGCTCCTCGGTCTTGAATTTTCCATTTGAGGGTTGTTATTTCAATTTGGTGGACACCCCGGGGCATCAAGACTTTTGCGAAGATACCTACCGCGCACTAACCGCTGTGGATGCCGCCTTGGTTTTGATAGATTCCGTAAACGGCGTGGAAAGGCAAACCATAAAACTTATGGAAGTGTGCAGAATGCGCCACACGCCAATAATAACATTCATAAACAAAATGGATTTAGACGGTCGCGATGTTTTGGAGCTTTTAGACGAAATTGAAAAAATTTTGCAAATCCAAGCCTGCCCTTTTACCTTGCCCATAGGTTACGGAAAACTATTCAAAGGCATATATTCCATAGCAGACAACACATTTCACACATTCAATAAAGAAGAAGGCAAACAGGAAATTTTGCAAATGAGCGGCGCAGACGACCCCAAACTAACAGAGCTTTGCGGCGAGGAATACATCAAAGAATTCAAAAATCGCTATGATATGGTGACACAGGCAATGGAACCATTCAACAAAAATGAGTATTTGGCAGGCAAGCAGTGCCCCGTATTTTTTGGTAGCGCGGTGAATAACTTTGGCGTGAGGCAGCTTTTAAACACATTCGCAAACATTGCCCCTCCACCAACTCCCAGAGAATCCGATGTTCGCATAGTTATGCCCACAGAAGATAAATTCAGCGCATTCGTATTTAAAATACAGGCAAATATGGATCCACGCCACAGAGACCGCACCGCCTTTTTGCGTATATGTTCGGGTTCTTTTGAAAGGGGAAACAAGGTGTGGCATTGCCGCACGGGTCGCGAAATTCGCCTTGCCGCCCCAACAAGTTTTTTAGCCCAAGACAAAGAAGTTATAGACAAAGCCTATGCTGGCGACATTGTAGGCATAAACGACCCGGGCATTTTCAACATTGGCGATACCCTAACAGAAGGTGAAAAGTTTAGGTTTTCTGGCATACCGGATTTTGCACCGGAATTTTTCGCAAGGGTAACTCTTATGAACCCTTTAAAGAGCAAGCAAATGTCCAAAGGTCTTTTGCAACTTTCCGAAGAAGGAGCAACCCAGCTTTACACCTCTTTAACCTCTGCGCTGCCAATTATAGGCGTTGTTGGCGAATTGCAATTTGATGTTTTGCAACACCGTTTGGAAAACGAATACGGAGCAGAAGTCCAGCTAGACAAAATCCCATCTTTTGGTGCTAGGTGGATTTATGGCGAGCAAAAAAAACAAGAGGAATTTTCAAAAGAGTACAGGGGTGATTGCATGCACGATAAAAAGGAAAATTTGGTTTGTTTGTTCCCAAATGAATATCGATTGAATTTAGCGGTTAAGAATTACCCTGAGTTGGAATTTAAGGCCGTTAGCGGGTGAATATGGAAAAAGCCATTCTAATAGGAATAGCCACGCAGCGCGTAAAACCAGCGCAAGCACAAGAACACTTGCAGGAATTGCAGCGTTTGGCAGAAACGGCTGGGGCAAGCGTTGCGGAAACTTTTCTTCAAAGAGTTCAGGCTTTTAATCCGGCTACGCTCATAGGAGAAGGCAAAATAGAGGAGGTGCGTTTAGCCGTTGAAAAACACGATGCAACTTTGGTTGTTTTTGACGAGGATTTGAGCGGCTCGCAGGTGCGAAATTTAGAAAAACGTTTGCCAGAGATAAAAGTGCTGGATAGAACAGGGCTTATACTTGATATTTTTGCGCATCACGCCAAAACTGCGGAAAGCCGCCTTATGGTGGAAGTGGCGCAAATGCAGTATTTAATGCCACGCCTCACACGTGCCTGGGTTCACCTTTCAAGGCAGGTGGGCACTGGCGGAGCAAGCCCCGGAATTGGGATGCGCGGACCCGGTGAAACTCAGTTGGAAGTGGATAGGCGTTTGGTGCGCAAGCGAATTCAAGAACTTAAAGCCAAATTAAAAAAAATAGAGCGTGACAGAGAAAACCAAGAAAGGCGAAGAGAAAATACATTCCACGTTGGCTTGGTTGGCTACACAAATGCGGGGAAAAGCACCCTTGCAAACCGCCTAACAGGTGCAAACGTATATGTGGAAGACAAACTCTTTGCAACCTTGGACAGCACAACTCGTAAATTTCATTTAGCAGACGGACAAGATATTATATTAAGCGATACAGTCGGTTTTATTCGCAAATTGCCGCACCATTTGGTGGAGACATTCAAAAGCACTCTTGGAGTTGCCGCCAATGCAGATTGCATTCTTGAGGTTATAGATTCTGCCGCCGCCGATTACAAAGAGCATATTGAGGTAAGCAAAAAAATTCTAGACGAACTGGTTGACCCTTCTATTCCACGTTTTTGCGTGTTCAATAAAACCGATGCCGCAAGTGATGAACGCAAAGAAGAGATAGCCGCAAATTACCCTGATGCCATTTTAATCAGTGCGTTGGAAAATACCGGTATGGAAATGCTCAAAAAACGCCTTATGAAAGAACTTGCTAAATGGACTTTTCTCCGCACACAAAAAATTGCCGAAGAACAAATTGCGGCAATAGAGTGGCATCCGTAATGCGTTGCAGATTTACTTGCGAATACAACGGCTTTGCATTTTCTGGCTGGCAAGAGCAGTTGAAAAATGGAATTATACGCGAAAAAACCGTGCAAAGCGAGTTGGAAAGAGCTTTTTCCATAGCTCTTAGGCAAAAAATCTGCATTGTGGGTGCGGGCAGAACAGATGCCGGAGTTCACGCAAGGGGGCAGGTTGCGCATTTTGACTGCGAAGAGCAGGATTTGAACTTCCAAGTTTTGGAAAAATCGGTAAATGCCCTAAGCGATAAAAATGTGTGCATAAGAAATTTGGAACTATGCCAAGCCGATTTTCACGCTCGCTACAGTGCAAAAGAGAGGTATTACATATACACGCTTTGCACAGAGCCTGTGGTTTTGGGTGGGGAATATATTTGGGAATGTGGCTACAAACTAAATACAGAACTTATGGCAGAAGAGGCAAAATGTTTTTTGGGCTGTCACGATTTCAAGGCTTTTTCGGTAGCGAGAAAAGACGGCAAAAGCACTATTTGCGAATTGAAGGAATTTCGTTTGGAGAAAAATGGGAATCTGATTTGCTGGCATATTTGCGGCAACCGTTTTTTGCATAAACAAGTGCGCTCAATGACAGGCATTCTTTTTGATATTGGCAGGGGTCGCTATGGACTTGGCTCTGTGAATAAAATTTTCAGCGGGGAGTTCAAAGGGGAGAGAACTTGGGCACCTCCGCAGGGGCTGGTTTTGGAAGCGGTTAGGTATTAGCATTTTCTACATTAAGGCTATGGGCATCACAAATATAGCACCTAAAATTTTAGACCCTTTGCCAGGTGGCAAATATGTTGTGAACATAATGGACTGGGTTATAAATTGGGCAAAGGCAAACTCTTT
>JAITFN010000033.1 GCA_031281345.1 Candidatus Fibrimonadaceae bacterium | reverse complement strand
ACCCTACTAAAAGATTAACGCTTTAAACACTTCGCAAGCTATATTTTATGTGGGTTCTTTGGCAAATCTTTAAAATTTCATCAATAATGCTAAAAATAATAAAAAATATAGCAAATTTTTACTATATTACTACTGTTGAAAAAAATCTACACAATAATGATTGCTTTAATAGCCCTTTGCGGTGGCTTTTATGCTCTTGTGCGCTTTGCCGGGCTTAATCCCGATGATTTATTTCAAAAATCTGACACCAAAACAGAATTTTTTGGAACAGTAGACCCAGAGAGATTGCAGCAACTCTACGATTCTTTGGAGAGCATAAATTTTACCATACGCAAAGAAACAGATGAAAGATCGCTAAAAAATCTTAAAGACACTCAAAAAAATTTGTGGGAACGCATTTTATCGGCAAGAAATGCAATTAGCAAAGCCGAGGCTCCTAAAACCATTAAAGAAGAAGAGAACAATTTAATGGATCATCTTATAAAAGGGATTGCTATAACCGCTGCAGTGTTGCTAACAATAATAATATTCTTGATAATAAAAATAATGAGGCGGCACAAAGAGGTTGAAAAAGTTACAGAGAGATTAAAGAACCTGCAAACAGAACCGCTCCCACCACCACCGCTCAGCGGCTTAGATCCAACCGTGTTCCAAACTCGTTTTTCTGGACTCCCACTCCCAAAAGCTAAACCTCCTGAAACAGTTGCAACAGCCACTATACGGGCTGCAGAGCCTCCCCCAATGAGAAAAACAGCAAAGCAAAGGGTAACAGAAGCAGTTGAAAAACTGCGCCAAGCTCTCACTTCTGTGCGCTCAGGTTCTGCCACAGTAAAAGCACCAGTGGCAACCGATAGTTTAACAAAAACAAAAATAAGGGTTACAAGCCTCAACAGCACAAAAATCAACCCACCAGCAGACGAAACAACCTACGACCGCAGGGTCAGAGAGAAAAAACAAATTTTAGACTGGGCAAGGCAAGGGCGCACACCTTCTGAAATATCAAGATGGAGTGGCCTCCCCAGAGACCAAGTTGAAACCATTATTCGTTTGGCTCGTGAACGAGGCGAGTAAACTAAATGATTGAGGCTAGTGGGCTCAATGACCAGCCTTCGGCTGTTCGCCAGCGAATAAGTAGCGAATGGGCGTCTCTAAATCCAGAAAATGTTGCAAGTTCTGTGAATGACCAGCTTTCGGCTGTTCGCCAGCGAATAAATAGCGAACAGGTGTCTGGTTCAGACAATTTTCAATTAAACACAGAAAGATTAAAATTCATAGACGAAATATCCCGCTTGATTTTTGAGTTGAAAGAGCAATTTCCAAAACTAGCGATGTATTTATCAAAGGCAAGGGATAATTTTTCTGCAAATCAAGAAAATGTTCCCATAAAAAATTTAATGAATTTGCTAACTCAAATTCAACAGAATTTAAATAAACCAGAAGCTGCAGAAACAGTAAAAAATCTTGTCAATGAAATTGTAAAAATTTTGCAGCCACCAAGCACAGAAGCTCCGCCGGAATACAAATTAGTTCTAGCTCTTTCCAAAAATGATTTTATAAGCGCAAACATCGCCGCAAAAAACTTAGTGCAAACAGCAATTTCTGGGACTCAAACCATTCCTCAGCAAATTCAAGTTCCACAGCAAACTCAAATTCCTCAACAAATTCAAATTCCGCAAGCTTCAACAACAACAATGCAAACTTTTCAAACAATTTTAAATGCTTTGCAGGAATTAAAAGAATTGGGTATTCCAATAGAACTTAAAAACGCTCCGTTAAAGGAATTGGAAACAGTAGTTCTGCAAAAAACAGGAATAGAAATAGACCAGAATTTTCCAAATATTCGCAATTTGCAAAACTTTTTTTATGAAAAGCCAACTTATGCAACTATTAGTTTATTGCCGGCAAATCAAGCCGTGTATTTTGAGAATGCAGCAAATGTTGTAGAGATTCCTTTGCCAAAAGATTTTCCTGTGCAAAAAATATTTTCAAATATATTACAAACCCAGCCACCAATTATTCCGCAACCTCAGCAGATTCAGCCACAACAACCAATTCCACAGCAAGCCACGCCGCCGTCAATTCAACCACAGCAACTAATTCCACAATCACAGCAAGTTCTGCCAGAACAACCAATTCCACAGCAAGGAATACCGCTGCAGGTTCAGCCACAGCAACCAATTCCACAACCACAGCAGGTTCTGCCAGAACAACCAATTTCACAGCAAGGAACGCCGCCAATTCAGCCACAGCAACCCATTCCACAACCACAGCAGGTTCTGCCAGAACAACCAATTTCACCGCAAGGAATACCGCCGCAGGTTCTGCCGCAACAACCAATTCTACAACCACAGCAAGCCACGCCACCGCAGGTTCTGCCACAACAATCAACTCCACAACCACAGCAAGGAACGCCACCGCCAGTTCAATCGCAGCAACCAATTCTACAGCCACAGCCACAACAAACGCAACCTATTCCACAACCGCAGCAGACCACGCCACCACCACAATCACCACCGCCGCCAATCATTCCGCAAAAAATTGAAATGGCATTTTCGCTTCATCAAATAACAATTCCTCAAAATACCACTCCTGCTTCAAACACCTCGCAGCCTGCTCCCAAATTTATTCTGCAACCTTGGCCGGTTAGTGCGGTAATCCCAAAAGAGGAAAGGAATTTTTGGTTAAAAACGGATTTGCCTTTAACTCCGCAAATATTAAATATCAGAGAGACAATTTTATCTTTTGGAAAACTGCCCGAAAATCCAGAGATTGTGAAATTATTTGCAAACAACTTGCACGAAATGTCTTTGCAAACCGAACCAGGAACTTATGTTTCAAAAGAGCAGGCAAATTTATTGTGGAGGGTAATGCAGCAAACTTCTCAATTACCAAATCTTAATTCTCAGTTATCGATTCTCAACACTCAAATTTTAAAATACCAAGCAGCCGGAAATTACGAAGGAGAATTATTTAAGAATTTACCAGAACCAGTTAAAAGGGAATTGCAGCACGAATTGCCCGCAGGCAAAACTTGGCAACCCGAAGCTTTGCAAAAAGCGGTTGAAAAAATTTTGGAAAAATATACAGAAGCAGAGCAGCAGCAATTAAACAAAGCAAATCAAAATGAGCATACGGCCAAACACAACGAAGAAATAAAGCAAGTTTTGCAACACTTGAAAGAACAAATCCAGTGGACTAGAATAGACCAAGACACCCGCGTACAAAACGATAGGGAAAATATATTTTACTTTATGCACGATGGCAACCTGCAAAAAGGCAGATTGAAAATAAAAGATGAACGCAAAGGCGGCTCCAAAAAACAGCAGTCTTCTTCAATTTCTTTTTCCATAGAAACCAAAACAAAAAAATTAGGCGATGTGCACGCAGATTTAACACTCAGCAAAAGCGTTTTAAATATTCGCCTGCAAGATTCCGTGGGCACTGCCAGCGAAGCGGTGCAAACAGAAAGAGAGGGTCTCGCTAAGGAATTAACTGATATTGGCATTACCCTTGGCGAATTATTGTACGGCAAAATCCCAAAGGTTAGAAATTTGCCTATAAATAAAACCGAAGAGAAAAAGAACAGCGGTCTTGATGTTAGAGCTTAGATTACATTTATATTTACAATTCTGAAAATTCGCAAATTCTGTGAATTCTGGTTCAGACAATTTCTAAATTCACTATAAACGGGTGGCGGGTTGTCGCTGCGGTTTTCGCAGAGGAAAGTCCGGGCATCATAGAGCAAAGTGCCGGTTAACGGCCGGGACCGGTAACGGTATGGATAGCGCAACAGAAAATATACCGCCGGTTCTTTGAACCGGTAAGGGTGAAATGGCGAGGTAAAAGCTCACCGCGTTTTTGGTGACAAAAACGGCAGTGCAAGCCCCACTTGATGCAAGACCAAACAGAAATGCTAACGCTGCTCGCGTTTCGCTTTTGCAGCATTTCGGGTAGGTTGCTGGAAGCCGCTGGCAACGGCGGCTCAAGAGAAATGACAGCCACGTGAAAACGAACAGAACCCGGCTTACAGCCACCCGTTTTTTTTATTTTATCTATCTTAACGCAATGCGGAGCAAACTTGCATTCATAAAATCAACATTAGACAAATTATATCCAAATCCGCCTATTCCTCTCGCTTATACGGATGCTTTTTCTTTTTTGATTGCAGTTGTGCTTTCTGCGCAATGCAAAGATTCCGTTGTCAATATGGTTACTCCAAACCTTATGGCAAAAGCTCCTACTCCGCAAAAAATGGCAGAGCTTTCTGAACAGCAAATTTACTCTCTTATAAAATTGTGCGGACTGGCTAAAAACAAAAGCAGGTTTTTAAAAGAACTCTCAAAAATAATAGTCCAAAAGCACGGAGGAGAGGTACCTGATTCATTTGAGGAATTGGAGGCATTGCCGGGTGTTGGTCACAAAACGGCAAGCGTTGTTATGTCTCGTATTTTTGGAGCTGCCGCTTTTCCCATAGATACTCATATACACAGGCTTGCGCATAGATGGGGTTTAAGCGATGGCAGCTCCGTCTTGCAAACGGAAAAAGATTTAAAAGCCGCTTTTCCAAAAAACGAATGGACAAAAAGGCATTTGCAGTTTATTTACTATGGCAGGCAGTTTTGCCCTGCGAGAGGGCACGATTTAAAGCGATGCGTTATATGCGCGGCATTCAGTGAGCCGATTTTAAAACCTTAAAGTAGCACCTGCAACAAAACTTTTATTTCCTGTTGGTATAATGCCCCAAGAAAAACTTTTAGCAGTGGGGTTATTGTCCCACTGGGTTGCAAGCAATGCATCTATACCAGACCACAAATGATTTATCGCTATGAGGGGCACGCCATATAGAACCCAGCTATTTTCACCACCCGTATCTGATTTGTATAAAAACACGGTTAAGCCTATAAAAGAGGCTTCTAAAACATTCATAGCTATGGCTTTTGCCATATCATCTGTTATCCACTGATAATACGAAGGCAGCAAAAAAGACAAATAGGCTGCGCCTTGGTTACCGGTGTTATTTTTGTATGTGCGGTCTATATCGGCGTCTTCCATACCACTCGCACGCTGCTCAAGCCATTCGCTTTCAGACACGCCAAGATCATTCCAAGGCTCTTGTAAATAAGTTTTAGGGCGAATACCTATCTCCAGCAGGTGCAGTAATTTTTTCTTGGTCATTCCAGATTCCTTTACCTTTTGGAATTCAACCTGACTCAGTCCAGCGTGCTGGTAATCAAAATCTGCCCATTCGTCATCATCATCTGACTGGGCAAAAGACATAGAAAAGCACAAGGCTATGATTGGAAGCAGCAATTTTTTCATACAGAACCTCTCTTTAAGATGCCGGAGGGGGGAATTGAACCCCCACAGGGTTGCCCCTACTGGATTTTGAGTCCAGCGCGTCTACCAATTTCACCACTCCGGCTGTTATAGGGGAGTAAATATAGAAAAATTATAGAAAAATAAATCAATTGGCGATTTTTATGAAAATTTTTTCGTTGTTAAAACGAATTTGCACAATTTGCGGGCAATTATACCTTAGTTTCACAAAAACAGAGCCTTTAGTATAGGCTTTCTCTCTTTGAATTTCTCTGCCTTTGAAATCGTATGCTCTAAGTTCAAATTCACCGTTTAAACCTTTGATTTGCAATCCGCCTTTGATACGCACAATATTTAAATTTAATGCTTGTAAGTTAGCGGTTTTGATCGGAGAAAGTTCATTGAATTCTGGCATCAAGGTTATTTTGCGGTATTTTATTTGCCCGTTTTCTGTGTATGCAAGGGAAATGTTTGCTATATCAACTTTTAATATATGCAGATAATCGCCTATTATCTCGGCATAGTTTCCAAGGCTGTCTTGAACAATATCATAAGTATAAACATCGCCTTTTGAGCCCAATCGAGGCAAGGCAATATATCTTTTTTCGGCTGTGTTCCATATAGTATCGTTGCCTGGGTTTGCCGGTATTGCTCTGTCTAGAATTTTGGCAGTATCTGCGATGTGGAGGTATATGGGGTATCTGGATACTGAAAGAGGAAAAGAAAGGTCAAATACAAGTGTATCTATGCCTTCATTTTTGGAGAATGGGGTTATTGCAATTCCCTTTTCTGGAGTGTTTGCCAAAACGCTCAATTTTAAGCCCGCTGTGTTCCAGCTTATTTTTGTGTTTTGTAAATTTGGATTTTTAAAATAAGAAAGCGATTTTACATTGCCCAAATTTATTTGCCCATAATATGGAACAAGTATGTTTTTTGGAATTCTAAGCGCGGTATTTGGAGCTTCGCTTGCGGAACGTACATAAACAAAAATGGTATCTTTTTTCTTGCAGGCTTTATATGAATTGCAATTGCCGCTGCTGGAAAGTTCTATGCCGCTCCAAGAACCTATGGCCCTTTCGCTGCCAAGGCACAAAAGATCTTTATTGCTGTTGTTGATAGAGCACTGGGCAAGCCCAAAAAGCGTTTTTGCAGAAAAACCCGATGTTCCGCTTTTGTAAAATAGGCTATCTATGTTGACTATTGCTTCTTGAATGCCTGCCTCTATGGAAAAATTTTTGGAATAGTCTGCATCCATAACCGTGAAAGTTGCCATTGAGCAGGAGTCGGAATTAGTTGTGTTAGATCTTGCAATCAATGAAATAGAATGTAAATCGTTTTTATGATTTTTTATTGATATGGGATTAGAAAACACAGAATAAATACTATTACTATTTATAAAGCCAATTTTTTTAGAGGAAAAGATGAAACTATTTGAAATATTTGCAGTTGTATCTAAAACAATATCTTTTATGATTACGCTGGTTGTTGTGATACGTGCACCAACATACACATAATACATACAAGAAACGAGCAGATGAGTGGTTTCATCTCCCCAGTTTGCTGTTCCAAGTCCGCTGCAGCGCTGTTCTTGTTCAGAATCTTCTAGCCAAGGCTTTGAGGAACCAGATATTACCACCGGCAGTTTTGTGCTGGGTGTCCAGTCATTGTCCATTTGGAATATGTAAAGTGCGCTTTGCGAGAATTGCTTGGAGTTTGGCAACAAAACAGCAAGTGCTTTTCCGCCTTTTTTGTCAAAATTGTCAATCACAGCCAAATCTTTTCCAAAATAAGCATTATCGTTGAAAACAAGCCCATTTATTCCGCTTGTCAGTCCATTTTGGTTTGGTTGCAAAAGTACCCAAGAATTCTCAGTGATGTTAAAAAAATCAACTCTGCCATTCCCGTTCTTACTGAGAGGATTTCCAGTTGCCAAATGATAAACTTTATTTGCGCCGTCTTGACTTGTTCCCAAAAGCGCAAGCCTTCTTGTATGCGTGTGAGGATAATTCACTATATATGTTCCGTTTATTTCCCACATAGGTTTTGGCATATCTATGTCGCGCAACACACTAAAACTTATGCTATGCGTATTGCTTATGGCTATTTGCATAATCACCAATTTTTTAAGGCTTGCAAAAATCACGGTTGCTGTTTTTTTGTTGTCGCTAAATGAATCCAAAACAGCTACCGCAACTGGGCTATTGTCGTGGATTGTATCATTATTTGAAGTAAAAACATTTGGCACACTGAATGGAAGTACAGTTCCAAGCACTGTGCTATCGCTTTTAACCACATTGTAGGTGCCAACTTTTTCCTTATGGTAAGAATCAAGCAATGTATCTCTGCCTCCAACCAGCATTATATTTGCATAAGCCGAATTTTTCTCTCCCAAAGCGGCTATTTGCTTATATTGCGGATATGACACTGTTTCGCTGAGCATTCGAAATACATTCGGCTCAGTTGTGGTGAAGCGCTGGGCAAGCGCTTGGGTAGCCAAAACCAAAAGTAGGCATATAGCCTTTGAATTCAAGGTTTTCATAAAAAATCTCCTATTTCTTTGTTCTACTTACTTAGACGTACTTTTTGGGAAAAAAATCCAAAAAAAGTGAATTTTGCAAACAAGTGTTTGCAAAAATGTGCATTTTTTTGGATTTAAGTGAACTTTCGTTCAGGTGTTTTTTGAAAAATCAATTGTCTGAAGAACCTTCAGTGCGTAACAACATTTGAAACTGCATACAAGGGATAAATTTCAATATTGTCTATTTTACCAAAATTTTCGCTTGAAATTCTAATTCCCATTTCGCTGTTTTTTTCTTGCATAAATAAACGCAAACTAGGCATAGCTCCTTTTGAACCTGATTTCACCTCAATTGGAATTATAGAGTTATTTTTTTGTATAATATAATCAACCTGAGCGTTGCTCTGTTTTTTCTCCCTGTGCCAGTAATATAATTTTTGCGGAACATAGCAAGAAGATGCTTTTAAAATTTCCAAGCCAGCGAACATTTCCGCTAAAGAACCTATATTTATTGTTTTGAAATCCTCGGTTATTATTATTTGCGAGGCATCAAAATCTAGCATTCGCAAAAACATTCCCGTATCTAAAAGCAACATTCTTCTGCGTTTGGAATTTGCGCCTGCGCCAAGAGGAATGCCATTTGCGGAACTGTGCGTAACGGGAATTACCAACCCTGCCATTATAAGCAATTCCAAGGATTGTTTAACTTGCGAGTTATTTAGCCCAGCAACACGCTCATAAACAAATTTTCCATCCATTTGGCTCGCTACGGATTCAAATACATTTTCAATATGAGCAACTGGTACCCTTTTTTTATATTTAGCGAAATCGTTTTTATATGAAATTATTAAATCATCTATAACCATTTGGCTTTTCAAAAAACTTTGCGTTTCAGCATATTTTGCAACCGCTTCTGGCATTCCGCCTGTGATAAGGAAAATTTTCAGCAATTTATTTAATTCTTTATGTATTGGTTCAGACAATGGATTTTTTGAATTTGCCTGCTTGCAGGCTTTAACCAACATTTCGTTTTTCTGCGCAAGCAAAAATTCTTCAAAAGAAAAAGGATACAAATATAATGAGCGTATTCTCCCAACAGCAAAGGAAGGCATTTCCTCTATTGCAAATTCCAATAAAGAACCTGCGGCAATTAAATGCAATTCTTGGTATTTTTCATAAAAATATCTGAGTTTTGAGAGAGCTGCCGGACAGCTTTGAATTTCATCAAAAAACAAAAGCGTTTCGCCAGCTACAATTTCTTTTCTATAAAATAACGAAAGCTGAGTGCAAATTTCTTGCGGTGAATTGAATTTTTCAAATAAGGCATGAACGTTTTTATCATCGTCAAAATTTACTTCAACATAATTTTTAAACGATTTTCCCAAATTGCGAACCGCAGACGACTTCCCAACCTGCCTAGCTCCTCGCAAAAGCAAAGGTTTCCTGTCGCTTTCTCGCGCCCAAGAAAGCAGAACAATGTCTATTTTTCGCTCAAAATAACCGTTTTTCATAAAAAGTCAGGGTAAATATAGTAAATTTATTGCAAAAAGTCAGGGTAATTTTGTCCTTCTTTGCTTATTTTAACAAATTTTCAAAAGAATTTTTTCTATATTTTCCCACAATAATGTCATTATACGATAAAACAACATTTGGCAGGGCTTGCGTTGCAGGCTCCAAAATCGTTTTTTCCGATTTGCATTTTAATGCCCCAAATATGCCGAATAAGCCCTTTTATTTTCAGGGGTCAAAAAACGGCTCCGAAGGCGTTCATCGCCAGCCTTGGGCATCTGAGGCGTGTTTAAACGCGAATCTGCCCCCCCCCCCCCCCATTTTATATAGCAAAAAAAATTTTCCCTTCAACAAAGAGGTTCACTATGAAAACCAACCGTTTTCTATCGGCGGCTATATTCGCATTAGCCTTGGCATTCACATCTTGCGCAAGCAATCCGCCCGCGCAGCAAACCACCGCAACCGCTCCAGTTTACAACACGGTGCAAAGCGCGCCTGCCACCCCAGCACAAGCTCAGTCTGCCAACAGGGGCATAAAGCTTGAAAAAGAGGAGTGCGAGGCGAAAGCTCTGGAACAGGCTGCCAGCATACGTGAATCCGGCAATGCCGTGAGCGAAAACGAATCTTTTGGCGTGAACATGGCTTTGCTGGATGCCAGAGCGAAACTTGCCCAGCAATTGGAAACAATGGTAAACGGGATGAATAGGCGTTTTGACCAGCAACACGCAAGCGGACAAACTGGCAGCTCTTATGCTGGCAAGGGAACACAGATTCAACAAGCATATTTTGAGCAGTTCTTGACCAACACCCGCCCTATATGCAAAAATACTTATGTGAAAGAAGATGGCCGCTACAATGTCTATGTGGCAATAGAATTAGGCGAACCTGAGCAGAAAGCTATATACAACCAGTTGAAGAAAGACGAAAAAGTGGCTATTGACTTCGCAGAGCATCAGTTTTTGAAAGAAATGCAAGCCGCCAAGGAAGATTTCCGTAGGCAGAAAGAGGCACAGTAAGCAATGCCATTCCTTATTTTATCCCTCGTGATATTCCTGCACGCTCAGGAACTAACTCCAATGTGGGTTCAAGACAGTTGGCGTTCCGTTCACTATCCAAGCACGGAATGGTACACCGGTTTTGCGAGGGATAAAGCAAAAGGAAACCCAAGCAAGGAAAAGTTCAAAGATATAGAAAAAACTGCCCAGAACAGCCTTTCCGAGAGCATTGTTGTCAATATTCGCGGTGCTTCTTCCGTAGAGAATGCCAGTAGCCAAAAGCAAAGCGGCAAAAACCAAAACGAGATGATAAACAAGAATTACAAGCAGATAATCACAAGCACAAGCGATGCCGTTTTAACCAAAATGGAAACACGTTCTTATTTTGACAAGGCAAGCGGCTATATATACGGCTTTGCCGCCGTGAAAAAAAAGGATTTGTCGGAATTTTATTCTGCGAGAATAAATGGTCTGTTCTCTTTTGCCGAAAGCGAGTTCTCCCTTGCCAGCCAGCTTGCTGAGGCGGGTAAAAAGAAAAACGCATTGGATAAGATGAAAGTGATTGAGGATTCATTGCTCAAAGTGAGCTATTGGGAGAACTTATTGCAGGCAGTAGGTTCTAGCACAACTGCCCATAAACGTTCCGCTGAGATTTTGCAAAAAATAAACACTGCCAAAATAGCACTGGAAAATAGCACGGGTATTTATTTGTATATGAGTGGTAGCGAATATGTGGCAGAAGAACTGCCCGCAATGATGCAGGAAAAAGGATGCAACTGCTCCATCTCCGAAAAAGAGACCGAAGCGGATTATACCATAACCGTGAAAGCAAAACTCAGCCGTTGCAACAAAGCGGATTTTGGGCAGGTCTATTGCTGGACAAATGCCAGTGCTTCTTTGCTCAATTCAAAAACCAAAAAGAATATAAGCCTTAAAATCCCAGAAGCTAAAGGCAGCTGGACAGAAGGAAACACTGAAAAGGCAACTGAGGAATCATTCAAAAATTTAACTGAAAATATAGCTCAACAACTTATAAAGGAGATGGAAAAATGAGAACAATTTCCAAAATCACCCTTGCAATCGGTATTCTTTGCCTTTTAGCATTCGCACAAGCCAAGCCCAAGGCTGCTGTTTACATTATGGGCAACCCTGAAGGGCGTGATGCCCTGCGAATGGCGGTCAATAACTTTTTGATTAAAAGTCAAAAATATCAGATGATAGCCGTTGATGCCCTAGACGTTGTTGCCAAGGAGCAGAATAGGCAGAATAGCGGTTCTGTGACTGATGGCGATATAGCTTTGCTGGGTAGAGATGCGGGAGCGCAGTATGTATGCGTTGTGGAGCGTTCGGAGCTAGACGGCATTTCTTATGTGGCAACCAGAATGGTGAGCGTTCAGAGCAAGGTGGCGGAACTTGCGGATATGACGGAGTTGCCTAAGGGAGGGAAAATAGTTGAACTCATTGAATGGCAGATAGGTTCTATGCTAGGTATGCCTGTGGGACCTCGCCCCGGCAAGGCAACAGCCACTGCCCAAGCAGTTTCTGCCCAACCAGTTTACACCGCCCAAGTTCAAACCCAGCCAGCTGCACCTTCCATACAAGGCACTGTTGTTCCGGGAGCTAACCTTGCCGAAAAACTGGCTTGGCTACAACGCAGTGCAGATAGCCATAACACTTATATCCTTGATGTGAACGCCGATGAGACTATTGCTCCAACTACGTTTGAGTATAGCGGAGCGATTAATATAACCATAGTCCTCAGAGGAGTTGGAGGAAACCGGACTCTCAGGCTTAAATCTCACGGAAATATGTTTATTGTTAAGAAAAACGTCACTTTTATTTTGGAGCACAATATCACCCTTCATGGACACAATGGGAATACTGGAAGTATGGTTTATGTAGTAGAAAGTGGAGAATTTAAAATGAATGCAGGTTCTACTATTACTGGTAATGCTCATGGTGGAGTATATAATTATGGTGGAACCTTCATTATGAATGGTGGTACTATATCTAATAATAGTACAAGTGACAATGGTGGTGGAATATATAACAGAGGAACCTTTACTATGAGCGGTGGCACTATATCTGGTAATAACGCTTCTAGGGGTGGCGGAGTATATCACTACAACGGAACCTTCACTATGAGTGGTGGTACTATATCTGGTAATAGTGCTAGCGACAAAGGTGGTGGAGTGCTTTCGGATGCTGCATTTGCTATGCGTGGGGGTACCATAGTAGGTAATGCTGCTGTAAATCATGGCGGCGGGGTTTGCAGGACTAGCGGAGACTTTACGAAGACCGGCGGTACTATCACCGGTTATAACAGCGATCCAACTAATGGTAATGCAGTAAAAGACGAAGGCGGCAACGTTTTTGCTCGTAGAGGTCATGCGGTATATGTCAATGATAATACACGCAAAGAAACTACCGCTGGACCGGATGCAAATCTTGCTACGAACGGTTGGACATCAACAGGAGCTTGGGAAAGATGAACAAGATTTTATTGGTATTCATTGCAGCAACAGTGCTTCTATTTTTTGCCTGTAGAGGCAAAACGGAGATAGATTTTTCAATAGTTCCTGTAGAAGGAGCCAATGGGGAGTATCAGTATATAGATATTCCCCAGAAAGGGAAAATCGTAATCAATCCGCAATTCGGGCGGGCGCACTTATTCAGGGATGGCTTGGCGCTCGTAAAAACCAGCGGCAGAGAGGGAAAATGGGGCTACATAGACAAAAAAGGCAAATATATAATTGCCCCAACCTACGATTACGCCCAAGATTTTGGCGATGGCGTGGCTTGGGTTCAAATGGAAAACCAGACGCCAATGCTCATAGACAAAAAAGGCAAAATGGTTTTGCAAATAGATTCCATAACTGCCGCATATCCCTTCCACAAAGGCATAGCTGGAATAAAAGTTTACAGCCGGGGGCAGGAATTAACGATGTTTATAGACAAAAAAGGCAAGCCTGTGGCTGCTACGATGCCGGGTGAAAATGCAATCCCTGCTATGAATGAAGGATTGTATGGTTTTCAAGACAAATCCAGCAAAAAATGGGGCTATAAAAACAAAAACGGTGAAATTGCAATAAATGCGCAATTTGATAAAGTTGGTTTTTTCTTAGACGGAATGGCCGCTACCTTGAATGGCAAAAAATGGGGTGCCATTGACAAAAAAGGGAACATCGTGATAAACCCGCAATACGATGATTTGGGTTATGATGGCAATGGCTTGTTCCCAGCCAAAGTCGGCAAAAAATGGGGCTGGGTAAATAAAAAGAACGAAACAATAATAAATCCGCAATTTGATGAATCATCGGGATTTTTTGGGAATAAACTTGCTTCTGTGCAGATGGGCAGCAAATGGGGTTATATAAATAGAGAAGGGCAAATAATAATAAATCCGCAATTTTTCTTCGCCTTTCCATTCAACGGCGATTATGCTATGGTAATCACTACCGATGGCAAAGCTGGCTTTATAGACAAAACAGGAACCTATGTAGTTTCGCCTTTGTACGATATAAACGAAAAAGATATTTACGAATATTCACTTGCAGCCTATCAAAATCTATGGGGTGGTTTGCCAATGCAATATCTTATAAAGTATGTGGAATCTGGGAATCTTAATTATCAGACTGGAAATTTTGGTACCTACGACAGGTTGAAAGAAAAAATTGAAGAAGAGCAGCAACGCGTAATAGCCGCAGCAGCCAAAGCCTCTGAAGAAGCAGAGTCAGAGGCAGAAGCAGAAGTAGAGGCAGAAGTAGGGCCAACCGACAACGTTTCTAGCAATTCATTTACCGATTCCAGAGATGGCACCGCATATAAAACAGTTACCATAGGCAATCAAATCTGGATGGCTGAGAATTTGAATTATGAAATAGAAGGCAGCAAATGTTATAACAACAATTCAGCAAACTGCCAAAAATACGGGCTGCTTTATAGTTGGGCAGCGGCAGCAAAAGCATGCCCAAGCGGTTGGCATTTGCCCAAAGACTATGAATGGGAAGTTTTGGCGAATTACATAGGTAGCGATGCTGGAAGAAAATTAAAAGCAAAAAGTGGCTGGGATAGCAATGGCACGGACGAATATGGCTTCTCTGCCTTGCCTAGCGGAACGGGAAAATCAGATGGGACTTTTATAATGCTTGGCTCGTATGGCTATTGGTGGAGCGTTGGGGAAGGAACGGATGCTTATTACCGATATATATCTTCTGAAAATAATAATTTAAACAAACTCAGTAGCACAAAAAAGGGCTTGTTCCCGATTCGTTGCTTACAGGATTGATTGAAAGGAGAAAATATGAGAACACAATTCTCCAAAATCACACTTGCAATAGGAGTTCTCTGCCTCTTTGCGTTCGCACAAACCAAGCCCAAAGCGGCTGTGTATATAAAAGGAAATCCCGAAGGGCGCGATGCCTTGAGAATGGCGGTTAATACTTTTTTGATAAAGAGCCAAAAATACCAAATGATAGCCGTAGATGCCATTGACTTGGTAGCCCAAGAACAGAATAGGCAAATGGGTGGGTCTGTATCTAACGAGGATATAGCCCAGTTGGGTAGAGATGCAGGTGCTCAATACGTGTGCGTGGTGGAGAGGTCGGAATCGGACGGTATTTCTTATGTGTCAACTAGCATGGTGAGTGTTCAAAGCAAAATAGCTGAACTTTCCGAGATGTCAGAATTGCCTAGGGGAGGTAGAATAATTGACCTCATTGAATGGCAAATCAATTCGATGATTGGGATTAACACTCCTAAACCTGTGCCTGTTGTACAAGAACCAGTTCCTACTTATGCACCTGTATATACACCTGAATATGAATATACGCCTCCAAAAAAAGCAAAAGCACCACCAACTGAAAGTTCTTATTCGGAAAATTCAAACTCAGAACCACAAGATGCTTCAAAAATGCGTGTACCACGTTTAAGGCTCGGAATACGCGGGAGAACAGGTTTCTTTTGGCAAAACAGCAATGCTGGTTCGAAGTTGTTTGATAAATCCTACGCAGAATACGAAGAAATGAAAGAGATGTTGGATTGGAATAAACATCTGGGTGGCTGGTACGCTGTTCCGGGATTAATGCTAAACCTTAGGTTAATTGGTCCGATAGGAGTTGCCTCGGAATTTAACTACAGTTTCGTCTCTTATGATATTCTGTATGGAGGAGAAGGAACAGGTCTAACAAAAAATTTTGCAAAAGTTTCAATATCTTATCAAACGATAGAAGTTCCTATTTTGCTTAGACTCTGGAGTCAAGAAGATAATGGGGTGACTTATTATGAAGCTGGATATCAGTTTGGATTTCCAGTTAATTCCGAAGCAACTGTGAGCAGCGGCACCGAATTCGAAGGTACCCCATTCAAAGACAAATTTTCCGATTTCAGGGTGAAAAGGGATGAAAGTATTGTCGTTGGGGTTGGAGCGTTTTTCAGTAATAACTTTAGTGTAGGGCTCAGATTCACTTACCCTTTGAAAAAATTGGATAAATACGGTACTATTAATGCTTCTAGCATACTTAGTGTTATGAATATGGAGTATAGTTTATTTTGATTATAAAAATGGAAGGAGATAAAAAAAATGAGAAAAATAATATCAATGCTGCTTCTGTCTTGCGCAATGTGTTTTGCGCAAAATATATTCACCGATTCAAGGGATGGCAAAAAATATAAAATAGCGAAAATAGGCACACAAACTTGGCTGGCACAAAACTTGGATTACGGTGGTGAAGATGGGGATATTGGCGCTTGCTTAGGCAATGACCCTAAAAATTGCCAAAAGTACGGAAGGCTTTATACATGGGACGATGCTATGATAGTATGCCCAGATGGTTGGCATTTGCCTAATTACGATGAATGGCAAACCCTTACGAGTTCAGCTGGCGGTGGAATTGCAGGGCAAAAACTCAAAGCGAGAAATGGATGGGAAAAATGGACCTGCGAATGGACAACAACAGATGATAGAGGCAGAACAAAAAAGAACAGCAAATGTAATTCCGATAACTTTGGATTTTCTGCTTTGCCAAGTTCAAGCAATGCTCAATCTGGCTATTGGTGGATGGCATCGGAAAGCTCTTATAGGGCTAGTGCTGCTATTATGCTGTACAATTCGGAAAGCATGCATCATGACAACTATAATAAAACACAGGCATTAAGCGTACGTTGCATTAAAGGTGAGGGAAAATTACCCTCTAATTTTGTTATTCAAAGAAGAGCTTTGGTAACTGCGGAAGCCGAAAAAAAAGCGAAGAAAGCGGAAATGGCAGCAGAAGCCGCCAATCCACTAATCACAGAAGTTACAAACAACGGCACTATTCTCCGTGGAAGCACACTTGCAAAAAAATTAGCTTGGCTGGATAAAAATGCAGAAAGCGACAACACATATACCATAGAGGTAAACGCAGATGAAAGCATAGAACCATATACCTTTGAGTACAATGAAGTAACCAACATTTCCATAGTTCTCAGAGGTGATAGCATAAATCGAACTATCAAGCTTAAATCCAACGGAGCGATGTTTACTGTTAAAGAAAACGTAACTTTTATTCTAAACAACAACATCACTCTTCAGGGGCATAGCAGCAACACAACATCGGTGGTTTGGATAAATGGGGGAAAATTCACTATGAACGGTGGAATTATTTCTGGAAATACTGCTACCAATGGTGGTGGGGTATATATTGATGGCACATTTACCATGGATGGCGGCAAAATCTCTGGCAACACTGCTACTTATGGTGGTGGAGTGTATAGAGCGAGCGAAGGAAATTTTATTATGAAAGCGGGAGTTATTACAAACAATATAGCACGTGAAAATGGCGGTGGAGTATATGTGCAAAGCGGCTTTTTCGTAACATTTAGCAAAACTGGTGGAACCATAACAGGTTACGACAGCGACCAGAACAACGGCAATGTAGTAAAAAAAGCAAACGGCGTAATAACTCACATGGGTCATGCGGTCTATGTGGATGATAAACACCGTAAAGAAACAACAGTCGAGCAAAATGCAAATCTTTCTACAAGTGATGAAAGTAGCTGGGCTGATTAGGTAACAAATCCAAATAGGAGAAACAACATGAAAAAAGTCAAATTGGCATTCATCGCAGCAGTAGCAGTTCTCTGTTTTGCCTGTAGAGGTAAAACGGAAGCAGATTTTTCTTTAGTTCCTGTAGAAGGGGCTAATGGGGAGTATCAGTATATAGATATTCCTCAAAAAGGGAAAATCGTAATCAATCCGCAATTCGGGCGGGCACATTTATTCAGAGACGGCTTGGCGCTCGTAAAGACTAGCGGCAAAGACGGAAAATGGGGCTACATAGACAAAAAGGGTAAATATATAATTGCTCCAACCTATGATTACGCTCAAGATTTTAGCAATGGCGTGGCTTGGGTTCAAATGGAAAACCAGACGCCTATGCTCATAGATAAAAAAGGCAAAATGGTTTTGCAAATAGACTCTTTAATTGGTGCAATGCCTTTTAATAAAGGAATTGCAGGAATAGGAGTTTACAGCCGTGGGCAAGAATTAACGATGTTCATAGATAAAAAAGGCAAGTCTGTGATTACTACTATACCAGGGGAAGAAATAATCCCTGTTATAATTGATGGGATGTATGTTTTCCAAGATAAAGCGAGTGAAAAATGGGGTTATAAAAACAAAAGCGGTGAAATTGTGATAAATGCACAATATGAAGAAGTTAATCCTTTCCTAGACGGAATGGCTGCTGTCATGAGTGGCAAAAAATGGGGTGCCATTGACAAAAAAGGAAACATCGTGATAAACCCGCAATACGATTCATTACAAAACGATGGCAAGGGATTGTTCTTTGCCAAAGTCGGCAAAAAATTTGGTTGGGTAAATAAAAATAACGAGATAACAATAAATCCGCAATTTGATGTGACATTTGGTTTTAGAAAAAGTAAACTTGCCCCAGTGCAAATGGGCAGCAAATGGGGCTACATAGACATAGGTGGACAAATAGTAATAAATCCACAATTTAAGTTAGCAATGCCATTTAACGGAGATTATGCTATGGTAATGAATGATGACAAGAAAATCGGTTTTATAGATAAAGCTGGTACCTATGTGGTTGCACCATTATACGATATGAGCAGTTATGACATTAGCGAATATATAGTGGCAACCGAACAAAACCTATATGGCATATCCGTTCAAGGAGGAAAAGAATTTGGTCCGTACGATAGGTTGAAAGAAAAGAAAGAAGAAGAACGTGAAAGGGCAATAGCAGCAGCTTCGGACAGCTTCACCGATTCTCGCGATAATAAAAAGTATAAAACAATTAAAATAGGTACTCAAACTTGGATGGCAGAAAATCTGAATTATCAAGGCGATGGCTATTTAGGCTTATGCTATGGAGACAAACCTAGAGAGCAAATCCGCAAACCGGAAAATTGCGATAAATACGGTCGCCTTTACGACTGGAGCGAGGCAATGGGTTTGGATAGGGAATTCAACTGGAAGAAATTAGGCAACGATGAGAATATACAAGGTGTTTGCCCAAGCGGTTGGCATTTACCAAGCAAGGAAGAATGGAATACCTTAATAACGGCTGTTGGCGGTAGTTACGTTGCAGGAGCAAAACTGAAAGCAAGGAGTGGATGGAACAACAATAGCAATGGTACAGATGAATTTGGTTTTTCAGCTTTGCCCAGCGGATTTGGTGATGGCGATGGCAGATTTCACAATATTGGCGATGACGTTGGTTTATGGAGTGCAACTGAGTACAGTGGCAGCTACGCTTATCGCTGGACTATGGACAACAGAAATTCTGCCGACTCATATCATCGCGAAAAATCTCGCTTGATGGTAGTACGCTGCGTGAAGGATGAAGCTATAACCGCAAAAGCCTCTGGCGAAGCAAAGAAAACCGACAATATTTCTGATAAGTCGTTTACAGATTCTAGAGATGGCATAGTATATAAAGCGGTTACTATAGGCAACCAAACTTGGATGGCACAAAACTTGAGTTATGATGCTCAAGGCAGTAAGTGCTACGAAAATCAAGAAAGCAACTGCCTAAGATATGGCAGGCTTTATAACTGGTTCGCAGCTGTAAAAGCTTGCCCAAGCGGTTGGCATTTGCCAAGCAACAGTGAATGGGATGCACTGTATCGCTTTGTTGATGGCACCAACGGCACAGAAAGTCCTTACAAGAGCGAAACGGCTGGCAAATTCCTAAAGGCAAAAAACGGTTGGAACGATTCCGAAGGATATTTAGGCAACGGCACAGACGATTACGGCTTTGCGGCTTTGCCGGGCGGTCTCGGCAATTCTAGCGGTGCTTTCTCCAGCGTTGGCAACTACGGCAATTGGTGGAGCAGCTCGGAATCCGATGGCAGCCGAGCTTACAACCACTTCAAGTCTTACAAGCACAATAATGCCGGTTGGGAGAACGAAGCTAAGAACAAACTATTTAGCGTTCGTTGCGTGCAGGATTAGTTTATTTCTGCAACCTAGATATGTAATCGGGAAAATTCCTTTTGGGATTGGTGGAAAAAATTTTACTCACCCTGCCAGCTTCACTTCGTGGGCAGGGTTCGCCCCCTTGACAGGCACGAACGCCTATCCAATTTGCATTTCGCTGGCGAACAGCCGTAGGCTGGTCATTTTTTTCTATATTATACGCAAATATGGCTCTTATTGGCAAAACAACATTTAGCACTAGCTTTTCCATTTTCAACCAATGGAGGACTAAAAAATGAATAAACCTTCTCCGAAAGTTATATACGTTTGGGCTATTTTTACAATAGCGGTAATTATCATAGCCTGCGGACCTGTAGGTGATTCAGGTTCAGCGGATAGCAGTTCTTCGCAAACATATGGAGAAACATCCAGCGATTCTAATGGTAGCGGCGGCAACAGTTCAAACGAAAATACTACTTGTCAGGGGATTTGCTGCAATGGAGCACCTTATGACAACACAAAGAATTTCTGCGTTGAAAATCAATTATATCCGCTGTGCAATGGCAGAAATTACAACCCTTATGAACAAGGTTGCTTTGGAAATAAGCTGTACCCCAAATGCTCAATTGAATCTACGCGTGGAATTTGCGTTGATAACAGTTTGCTAAGATGCAGGCAAGAAGGCAAAGGAGACAAATACATAAAGGACCCTTTGGTTGGCATGAAATGTGAAGCAAATGGAAAAATTGTGGGTAAAACAAAGGATAAACGTGATGGCAAAGAATATAATATTGCTCAAATAGGCAGACAAATATGGCTGGCAGAAAATTTGAATTATAAGACTTCGGAACCGCTAAATAAAGGCGTATGTTACGGCGAAAATGCTTCCAATTGCGATAAGTATGGCATATTATATGATTGGGCAACTGCAATGAGTTTGACAAATGAATGCAACTATACCGATGCAGGCTGCCCACCAGAGCAAGGCGTTTTGTGGGGTGCAATATGCCCTCCAGATTTTTATATACCCGGTAATGAGGATTGGCAGGAATTAATTGATTATGCGGGTGGCGATTCCATTGCTGGCAGTCGGCTCAAATCCACAAGCGGATGGAACTCCAACGGCAACGGGACGGATAGTTATGGGTTCAATGCTTTGCCCGGAGGCTATTATTATGAGTACACGCATGGGTTCTCCGAAGGTCCAGACGACAAGGAAAATAAAAATAGCATAGCCATGTGGTGGGCAAACACTCAGCATCCAAAACCCGATGCATACTATTGGACGGTTATTTCTTATGATACAGAAGCTCGGAACAATTTCCAATCCAAAGGTCCGCATAAGGCATATGTTCGTTGTTTGCATTATTTTTAATGTACGTTGCCTGAATTATTAAGTTTGCATTCTTTGCAAGCTAAGTATTTTCTATATTCCTTTTCATGTCTGAATTTTTTCGGCAATTATTAACCCAATTTAGGGATATATGGCAAAGATTCAGCATTGTGCAGAAAGGCATCTTGGTTGCTTCTCTGGCTTTGCTGTTTGCCTTTATTGTCGTAGCTATATCGCTTCAGGTTGTGAACGCAACAGATTCCCGCATGGCAACGCTCTATGCAAATATGGAGGTTAGCACCGTTGCAGATATAACCGCTTTTTTGAAAGAAAACAAATATGATTACAAGCTGGACAACGATGGTCGTACTCTTTTAGTTCCCAAAGAAACCCTTTACGAAATTCGCATGGCTTTATCCAGAGCGGGTCTGCCAAGAGACAGGGACAAAGGTTTTGAGCTTTTTGATAAAAACCAGCTTGGTATGACAGATTTTGCCCAAAATTTGAATTACCTGCGAGCAGTTCAAGCCGAGCTTGCACACTCAATTGAAACATTTAGAGAGGTTGAAAAGGCACGTGTTCACATAACCATTCCAAAACAAACCCTTTTTATGGAAAGAGAAAGGGAAGCAAAAGCGGTTGTTATTGTTACACTACGCCCTGGCTCTGATTTGCAAGAGAGGCAAATAAAGGGTATTCAGCACTTGGTGGCAAGCGCGGTGGATAACTTAAAACCAAGGCAAGTTACGGTTACTGACGATAGCGGGCTTATGCTCACAAAGGGTTTTGCAGATAATGAAGTTGCCGAGCATACAGACCACAATATGGAATTTCGCCGTAGTGCAGAATCATATTTAAGAAAACAGGTTCTGGGAATTTTAGACGGGGTTTTGGGACCAAACAAGGCTACGGTTACCATTTCCGCAGATTTGGATTTTGACCAGATAAGTAGAACGGTGGAAAGCTACGACCCCACTAAAAAAGTGGTTCGCTCTGAACAGCGCGAAGACGGCACTCGTTCACAAATTCCGCCCGAAAACGGCAACGAAACAAAAGAAGGCTCCATTACCAACTACGAAGTGAATAGAAGTGTGGCGCAAATAATAGGAAGCCCTGGCGCAACAAAAAGGCTAACTGTGTCTGTAGCGGTGGATGGCATTTACGAACGAGATACGCTTTCTGGCAAAAAAATATATAAGCCGCGTAGCGAAGAAGAAATAACAATGCTCACCCAACTGGTTAAAAATGCCGTTGGTTATTCTCAAGAGAGAAGTGATACAGTTTATGTTGCTTCCATGCAATTTGACCGCAGCTTTTGGGAAGAGGAACAAGCCGCTATGGTTCAAATGGGCAACAAGGAATTGTGGGAAACTTGGGCACTCAGGATAACAATAGTTTTAATTGTGATTCTGGCTTTTGTGTTCCTCAGAATGGTTGTGCTCAGTTTGATAAATGCGATGAACCCACCTGTGCCTCGCCACGAAGAAATTTCCATTGAGGCAGACACCGAGGAGGTTCCAGAGCCGGTTCGTAAGCAGAATGAGCTTATAGAGCGTTTGGAGAGCTGGGCTATTGCCAACCCCGACAATGCGGCAAATTTGTTGAAATTGTGGCTCACCGAGGGATCGGAAGCACAAAACCCCGCAACTAAAAAGAAGAAATAATTTATGCGGGAGAAAACCATAGCCGTAAATGTGGGTTCTGCTGTTATAGGTGGGGGTGCAAATGTGCTTGTTCAATCTATGACAACCACAAGCCCAAAAGATATTGAAGGTTCGGTAAAACAGATTGCAGAGCTTGCAAGTGCGGGTTGCGAACTTGTTAGAATAACAGTTCCAACGCTTGCCGATGCAGAAAAATTAAAAGAAATTTCAGAAAAAGTTAGAGCAGCCGGCATAAAAATTCCGCTTTCTGCAGATATACATTTTCAGCCAAGAGCGGCTTTTGAAGCTCTTAAATGGGTTGAAAAGGTTAGAGTAAACCCAGGCAATTTTGGAAACGAGGCTTTTCCACAATTTGTTAAAGAAGCGAAAAAATTAGGGCGTGCTATTCGCATAGGCGTTAATCACGGCTCTTTAAGTTCTAGAATACTTGAGAAATACGGCAACACCCCGCTTGGAATGGTAGAAAGCGCAATGGAATTTTTGACTATGTGCGAGGCAGAAAATTTTGACCAAATTATATTCAGCTTAAAAGCCAGCCGCCCAAGAGAAATGGTGGAAGCCAACCGCTTAATGGCAGAGAGGCTAAGAGAAGGTGGGCACAAATCATATCCCTTTCATTTGGGAGTGACGGAAGCAGGCGAGGGTGAAGACGGCAGAATTAAATCAGCAGTGGGCATAGGTTCTTTGCTAATAGATGGAATTGGCGATACAATAAGGGTTTCGCTCACAGAAAATCCGGTTAATGAAATTCCTGTTGCTTATGCTCTTTTGCAAGCGGCAGGGCTTCGCAAAACCAAAGCGGATTTTATTAGCTGCCCAGGGTGCGGCAGAACGCTTTTCGATTTGCAAAGCACAACCATAGAGGTTAAAAAAAGATTTTCGCATTTAAAGCATCTTTCCATAGCGGTTATGGGTTGCATAGTGAATGGTCCGGGCGAAATGGCGGGTGCGGATTTTGGATATGTTGGCGCAGCAGAGGGCAAAGTCACTCTTTACGCAGGAGAAGAACCTGTGCGCAAAAACATTCCGCAAGCGGACGCTTTGGATGCGTTGGAAAATTTAATAAAGGAGCGTGGCAAATGGAACGGGTAGCAGTTTTTGCGGGTTCTTTTGACCCATTCACCATCGGTCACAAAGATGTTGCCGAGCGAGCCTGCGCAATTTTTGACAAGCTCATAATTTTAATAGCAACAAATGTGAACAAAAAAACTCATTTTTCTGCAGAAGAAAGAGTTGAATTCGCAAAAAAAGCGATGAAGGATTTTCCGCAAGCAAGTGTTGAAATTTGGGATAGTTTGACTGTGGATTATTTGCAGAAAAACAATATCAAATTTTTGGTTAGGGGAGTGCGGAGAGGTTCTGATTTGGAGTTGGAACAAGCCATTGCGTGGAACAATGCAAAACTTTTGCCAGGCACAGAAACTGTGCTGCTGAGTTCAAAGCCTGAGCATTTGAGCGTGTCTAGTTCGTTTGTTAGGGAGTTGTTGAAGTTTGGGAAAGTTTACCCCTAAAACGGAATTCCAATACCAAAGTTAGCATCCACAATTGGAAAAAAGCTAAAACATTTGCTATTGCAACTCAAAGCGTATAAGTTTCCATACAAGCCACCAAAACCAATTCCAATATCGGCAAATATAGACACATTGGAAAATTTCAACGAATAACCAGAATAAGCCATAATATCTAACCAAATTGAATTGCGAGCTGGTGGAATAGTTTCGGGGAATAAGTGGTGACCATCGTAATAAAATATGCCAGTTTGCATTTGCCAATAAAAGCCCTCGCCTTTCCTGTATTTATAAATACGCATTCCAATATCACTGCCTACTTTAAGTTGTTTAAATCGTTCATCATCTAAGCCTCTTTCCTCTCTTGGCTCTTTTACAAAACTGGGTTTAATTATCAACGCCCGTTTTAAATTAAATGGAATTTCAATTGTTGAGTATATTGCATATGCTGGATTTTCTGTTTCTGAAATTCCTAACAGGAAAAAAAGAGGATGCAAATAAATTGATACCCTCGTGTTATCCTGTTTGGGTTCCAATTTTTCTTGTGCATCTTCTTGTGCATTTACAGGTTTGGGGGCACCAAAAGGAATTCCAATGCCTATGTTAAAATCAGGCCACCCAGGAAATCCCATTAGAACTCCAATTCCAACATCGATAAACACGCTTACATGAGAAAATTTCAACGAATGACCTATATAGCCCATAAAGTCGAACCATAAGGGATTAGAAACAAGTTCGTGATCATTTTCGTTGCAATCAGCATCACAATCATCGTCGCTATTAAAAAAAGTAGGTCCAGTATAAATATTACGCCTATAATAAAATATGCCCATTTGTCCTTGCAAATACAAACCTTCTCCCTTCCCAGTAAGATAATAGCGAAGTCCAAAGTCACTACCTAGCCTAAATATACCTTTCCTTGCACCTAGTAAGCTTGGTCTGATTGTGAATGAGTTAGATAAACTAAATGGAACTTCAACTGTCGAATATACTGCGGTTACGTCAATTGTATTACTGAAAAAAAGAAGAGAAGCTGGATGCAAATAAACCGAAACTCTTGTGTTATTATGCTCTACGGCATCTTCCTGTTCGTTTGCATAAGAAATGGAAATTATTAATAAAGTGAAACAGATGAGTGTCCTCATAAAATGCTATTTCCCTCCTGAATTTTCCAATATCCCAATAATCTCATTAAAACCCCTGCTCTTAGCGTGTGAGAGCGGCGTGACTCCATCTTTATCTGGCAAATTAACATCTGCTCCAGCAGCAACCAACATACGTACAACCTCTGTGTGTCGCTCTCCTCCGTCTCCTAGTATTATTGCCTCAAGCAATGCAGTCCAGCCAATTCTGTTAATATGATTAACGCGGACATCTGTTTTTAAAAGTTCTCTTATAATTTCAACATGCCCACGGTCGGCGGCACGGATAAGACCTGTTCCATTGTAACTGTCCGTACAGTGAACATCAGCTCCGGCTTCAAGGGTTTTCTTTAGCAACTCTGTGTATCCGTCAGAAGTAGAAATCAAGTAGGCACTTTGCAGGGAGTTGTCTTTCATATTCACGTCTGCACCAGCGGCAATCAGCAAATCTACAATTTCAAGATTATTCTTGTAAGCAGCAGCCACAAGGGCACACACACCTTCTTTGCCCTGCGCGTGGATATAAACGCCCTTTTCCAGTAAAGATTTTACAGCTTCAACATCCCCTTTTTCTGAGGCGCTTATCAGATGTAAACCATCTTTCCTCGCTTGCTCGGAATAAATTGCTTTTGCCATTGTGTTGGTCTCCTTTTTGTAAAGTAGTAAACTTAGGTCTGCTTAGGTATTGAGATTCTGGCAAAGGAACAGGTGGCTTTGGTTTTATTACTTGAGCGTGTCTAGTTCGTTTGTCAGGGAGTTGCTGAAGTTTGGGAAGGGAGCTGGAGAATTTTGCTATATTTGAAAAAGGTTGCAAAATGACAAGTTTAAAAGTCGGAATAAAAAGGAGATAAAATATGGCAAAAAACATTGACCCACAACTAAAGAAAATCGGAAACTATCTTAAATTAGAAGGCAAAGATGGTTATTTCGTAATTCCAGAATACCAAAGAGGTTATTCGTGGACAATTACACAATGCGATAAATTGTGGCAAGATATTGAAAACTTTATTCACTCAACAGGCGAAGACCCTTATTTTTTCGGAACGATTATTATTGATTATTCCAACGAAAAAGAGCCAAATCTTATAGATGGACAACAGCGAACAACTTCTTTTATTTTATTGCTAAAAGCATTATTGATAAAAATTTCTGATTCTATTGAAAAAATATCAAATAATGATGAAGATTCTGAGTCATTAAAAGATGGACTCAAAGACCGAAGAAACACAATCTTATCAATACTCTATAAAGTAGATGCTGAAGATAGAGCAGAAATATTAAAAAAACCTGAAAAAATGATGAATGCAAAAATCATTGAAAATCGCTCTATCAATGAAACATACAAAGATGAAATTCTCAAAATTGTCAGAGCGAAAGATTATAATGATGCAGAATGTGCTGTACATAAAATTCCAAGAAAACAAAAGGACAACAAATATACAAATCAATTCAGAAATTTTAAATTTTTCTATGATAACTTAAACAAAATGGATTCTGTAAATATAAATAAGTTTGCAAAAACCTTTCTTGAAAAATGTGAAATTATAGAAATTAGAAGTTGGCAAATTGAACAAGCTATCACAATGTTTAATTCTCTTAATTCAACGGGATTACCGCTGTCAGATGCAGATATTATTTCGGCTCAATTATATTCAAAATCCGAAGACAAGGAACAATTTAATGAAGTATGGCAAAAGATAATTCAAGTATCAAAAAAATTAGAAGAAGAAAAAATTATAGATATTAACCAAGTTTTATCTCAATATATGTATATTTTGAGAGCTAAAATAAAAGAATACAAAGATGGAGATGTAACCACGCCAGGTTTAAGAAGGTATTTTACGGTTCTTAAAAAGCATTTATTAGATAACCCTAATGATTTTTCTGATAATGTACAAAAAATATTGGATATTTGGGAAAAAATTAAAGATTTCCAATTTGTAAAGTTAGCAATTAAATTCAATGAAAATATTAAATTTTTCTTATCTGCATATTGTTATAGATTTAATACCGATGAAATTGAAGAAACTAAAGTTAAAGAAATATGCGAGTGTTTAATTCGTCTTTTTGCAGTGCTGGAATTAGTAGATGCCGGATATTCTAGTAAAAATTTCAAAACATTTTTATTTAATGAAAATAAAAAGTTGGTTGATAGCAATATTACTATTAAGGAATTAGTCAATGATTTTAATAATCATATAAACCAAGTTTGGATACAAAAGGATATTGAAAGTGAAATAAAGGAATATAATAAAAATATTTTAGTTTATCTTAATGAATATCTGTTTTGTAAAGAAAACAATAGAAAATTTAATATAAACGGTTCAATACACGTTGAACATATTATGCCAGCAAGTGGGAAAAATATTTCATCAATCAGAAATGATGCCAAACTGGATAAAGAAGAATTTGATGAAATTGTGAATAGTTTGGGGAATAAAATCTTGTTAGAAGAAGATATAAATAGAAATATTAGCAATAAATGGTTCAGAACAAAGAAACAGACTTCTGTTAAAGAAAAAACTGGTTACAAAGACAGTAAATTTGCTTTAGCTCAATCACTTACTAATTATTCAAAAGATTTATGGGAAAAAGAAGATATTGAAAAAGCAACAGGAAAAGTAGCTCACAGAATAGTTGAATTTATTTTTAATTGAAAGAAAACCACTTTCCTTTCAAAATTTCTATTTTCTTTTGAAGGCAAATTTTATGAAATTCAAAGCCGTACAATACGAAGAATATAGGTGGCATAGCACCATTGATACCGATATGCTGTCTAGAAGGCAGAAAAAAAAGATTGTTGATAAATATAATGCTTGCTTGCCTTGCAAAATTGAAAAAGCAGATTTTTCCTTAAATTCGGAACTTCAGGCAGAAATAGATGATGCTCTTATTTTAGCGATTCGTTTTGATGAGATGCTAAAAAGCAAAAGTTATAACATTCCAGCGATAATGCTCAGGAGCGAATCTGCTTCCAGTTCCCAAATTGAAAACTTAACGGCTTCTGCCAAAAACATAGCCATAGCGGAGCTAGATAGCAAAGCTCCAAAAAATTCTCGCATTATAGCAGATAACATTTCTGCTATGAAAACAGCTCTCTCGCTTGATTCAGAAATCAGCTTAGATTTAATTGCCGAAATTCATAAAACATTGCTCTGCAAAACAAATGCTGGTATTGCAGGGAAAATAAGAGAGCAGCAGGTATGGATTGGCGGGGATAACCTAAGTCCTGGAAATGCAACTTTTGTTCCGCCTCACAGCAAACATATAAAAGAGTATTTAACAGATTGGATAGCTTTCTCAAACCGTATCAATTTAAACCCAATTATTCTGGCTGCCGTATCTCATGCTCAGTTTGAAACAATCCATCCCTTTATAGACGGAAATGGAAGAACTGGGCGGGCACTTATGCAAAGAATACTTAAAAATAACGGCATTTTTAAAAATTCTTCCCTGCCTATTTCTGTTGGACTTTTGAATAAAATAGATGCTTATTATTCTGCGTTAAACGAGTTTCGCAATGGAGATTATGTTCCTATTGTAAAAGAGATATCCAAGGGAATAGTTTTCGCTGTGCAAATTGGCAGTTCAATGGTTGCTAAAATTGACGATATGATGAATACTTGGAAATCAAACATCAAGGCGAAAGAAAGTTCAAATGTTTGGAAATTGATAGATATTTTGGTTGAAAACCCTGTTGTTGATGCAAAATTTGTCTCTGAAACCCTAAATCTTTCATTGAAATCTGCCTATAACATTTTGCAAGATGCACGCAATTTTGGCGTGTTAAAACCTATTGGAAAGGTAAATCAAAATATGAAATTCGAAGCTACGGATATAACGGATTTGATAGATGAAGTTACTAGCAAAGACGGAATGCGGAGGAGTAAGCGAATTTTCTATATTAATCCTACTCGCAACCAGGAGAAAAACTTATGGCCAAATCGATTATCAACGAAGAACAGCAAAAAAAGGCAATCGAAGACTACAATGTAGAACTTCGCTATCGTAGTGATGCTTACTGGGATTCCGTAGAAACTGATAACCCTATTGTGCAGGGGTTCCGCTTTATAATGAAAAATTACGATATATCCTTTGAAAAACAAGAGAGGCTTGGGAAGCAAGGCGATGGCTATCGTATATGCGTTTTAAAGAAAAAACGGCCGAGGACTGATATATAAACTATAACGCGTTTTTTAGCCGTGTTTCTGGTGCTTAATCCATTCCACAAAGGCAGGGATAGCCGATACGCAGAGAATACCCACTATCACAAGCTCAAAATGTGCTTTGATAAATGGGATGTTCCCCAAGAAATAACCTGCGAATGTGCATAAAAATATCCAGCCTGTGCCACCCAAAATGCTCCAAGGGAAGAAGGATTTAAAACTCATTCCACTCATTCCCGCAACAAAAGGCACGAATGTTCTGAAGAAAGGCAAAAAACGGCAAATGGTAACCGCTTTTGGCCCGAATTTTTCAAAGAAGTTGTGAGCTTTGTTATAGTTGTCCGTATTGAAAATTTTTCCTGTGCCTTTTGCAAATGCCCTGTGCCCAATTTTAGACCCCAAAAATCTGTTGGTATTATCTCCGCAAATTGCCGCTATTGGAAAAACAGATAAAACAATGCTTATATCCATAGCTCCCGTTGCGCATAGAGCACCAATCGCAAAAAGCATGGAATCTCCGGGCAAAAAGGGAGTTACAACCAAACCCACTTCGCAAAAAATTATGAGAGCAATCAAAGCATAAACCCAAATTCCATATTGAGCAACAATTTGCGCCAAATAAACATCTATATGTCTAATAAAATCCAAAACAATCAGTAAATATTCCATTGCCTTAATTTAGGAATTTGAAAGCATGTTCATTATGATTTTATAATGGTCTCCGGCAAATAGCTCCCTAATTTTTTTTAAGTCGCTCAGCGGGTACCACACCGCTTCCGAGGCATCATCGCCAGCTTTTAGTTTTGGAAGTTCTGGTGCGTGCAAGTTAAAAAGAAAAGTATGCGATATCATTCTCCCGCGAGGCTCCCTGTGAGGGTCGTCAAAAACTTGATAGCCCTTGATGCTATTGTCCAATTCTCTATAGCTCAGTTCTATGCCTGTTTCTTCTATGAGTTCTCTTATGGCACAATGCCTTATGGGTTCTCTGCTATCTAAAAAGCCTCCAGCCATAGCATACAGACCCTTGCCCGGAAAGGCTCCTCTTCTTATCAACAAAATATGTTCGCGGCAAACAACCAAAGCATCTCCCGCCACAAAAACCGGAGGGTAAGGGGTGCTAGCCCATTCCTTTTTGTATTCCTCAACCAGTTTATATTCTTCTTTCAAATTTTTTGCCCAAGTATCATTCTCTTTATTTTTAAGGTAGCGATAAACGTTAAGAGGTATTTTATCTTGTTCGGTTAGTGTTTCGCCAAACCATTTATCACGAATTTCAGTGGAAGAAAGCCCGTTTGCCAGTAGCGGCATTTCCAAAAGTTCCCATTCTGGAAATAAATCCAAATAATACGAAGTGCGGTCTTTTTTGTGCCCGATTATCCCTATACGCTCAATGACACGTGGCTCATTATCCAAAACTTTTTCTTTCAATTCATTTACCCATTCAATGTGATTGTAGTTGGAATCGTGGATTGGGATGAAGGTTATTTTTCTTTGTTCTTCTTCCGTTAAGGAAAGGCGCATCATTTCTATTCGTTCTGCGGTTGTAAAAGGGTTGCGCAGGCTGCGGCAAGTCTCGTGCGAACCTATGAATAGCAGCATTTTTTCTGTTTGTTCAAGTGCGGTGCGAATTGTTGCAAAATGTCCATTGTGAGGCGGTTCAAAGCGGCCTATATATATGAGTGCGGAAAATTTCGGCATGGTGTAAAGATAGAATTATAGTTTTCTATATTATACCTATGCCCGACTTATCCATAACCTGCCCGCATTGCAACATGCAAATAACATTTGGCATAGGCAACGACAGTGCCACGCCAAGAAAAGGCGAAGTGCTTGGCTTTGTGTTCACTTGCCCAAGCTGCCACACCCCAGTCTCTTACCAGGCAAACGAAAACTCTGCGGTAGAGCTTGATAAAAAATCATTTGAGAATTTTCAACGGGCAATGGAAAGGAAAATGAGCGAGCAAGAGAGGCTAAGGGGAATGGCTTTCACGCGGCAAGGTCGCCCCACAACCATTGCCAAAGAACAAATAGACGAAAGCGTATTTGGAAATATGCTAAAAGACATCAGAGAAAGCGACAACTACGACGATTTTTTGAGAAGAATTACCAGTTAACCACTTGCTAGATCAGCTAACTACTTGCTACCTGCACTCAATCTCCTCATCTGTAATGCGCAGGGCCATAATCATGTTCATATCGTCTGGCTCGTCTTCAAAATCTGCAACCAAACCTACTTTTTTAGAATCGTCTTTGGATTTTTCAAAATGCACAATATCTGCGATTTTCACGGGTATAGCAGATTGGCCAGCAATGGAAATTAAAAGAGCCATTCCCTTATTTATTGGACCTTCCACAACCTTACCTTTGAACACAAGGGATTTTCCATCCTCTGAGGGTGTGGTTTTTTTAACAAGAAACTTAGGCATGGCCAAAAGCACCAATCAACGTGAAATTTATACTACAAAGAATCATTGTCCTATAAATATAGTTTTTTTTTGCAAAGAGCAACAACAAAAAGTGAAAAAATTTAATTTTATTTCTATATGGAACATTTTTTAACAGTAGGACGTATTCCTTTTTTGGTTTGTGCTCCCTTTTTTCACCGATTTTTGGATAATTTTCCGCCAAAAATTCGTTTTTTAGACGGGACTCCAAGCGAGCAAAACAAAAATCTAAGGGAGGGCAAAATAATGCTTTCTCCGTCTTCTTCCATAGAATACGCCAAAAATAAAAAAAATTACGTTATTTGCAACCGATTCTGCACCTCAAGCACTCTTGAAATACGTTCCGTGAAACTTTTTTCAAGGTATAAATGGGAAAATTTGAGCGATAAAATCATTTTTACAACCGAGCAAAGCGACACCTCTGTAAGCTTGCTAAAATTGCTTTCGAGCCTCTACTTCAAGGTCAAGCCTGTATGGGCAGATAATGCCGCTGGCTGCGATGCCAAGTTGTTGATAGGCGATAACGCTTTGCGTGAAAGCGTTGCAGGCAAGTGGGAATATTCCTATGACTTAGCTTCTGTTTGGCAGGAATGGCAAAATTTGCCTTTTGTTTTTGCGCTATGGATAATAAGAAAAGAAGCCTTGGGAGGAGGCTTGTTGCCCTTGCTTGAAAATTATTTAAATGAAACGGAAATTAGCATAAAAGATTTCAAAGAAAATAGGCGAGAATGTTTGCAAAAATGGGAAAAATTTTATCCTCATAACTTGCCGCAAAGTTTGGCTTGCGATTACTACAATGCGATAGATTACAGCTTCACCAGCCAGCACGAAAAATCTTTGAAAATATTTTATGAGCTTTGCGGAATGCAGGCAGAGTTAAGGTTTATTTAGGAATTTTCTTTTTTCTATATTTACCCCAATGTCGTTTATGTCACAAAAACTTTTAGTTAGACCCTGCTCCACAAGGTCTAAAACTAGTTTTTTCGATTCGCATTTTAATGCCCCAAATATACAAAATAAGCCCTTTCATTTTCAGGGGTCAAAAAACAACCCCAAAGGCGCTTATCGCCAACCTTGGGCTTCTGAGGCGTGTTTAAACGCGAATCTGCCCCCCCCCCCCCCAATTTATAAGCAAAAAAATTTTTACGCATTCTGCGTATTATTGTCTAAACCACAAAAAATTTCCCCTTCCCTTAACAATAGGAGTTCTCTATGAAAACCAATCGTTTTCTTTTGTCGGCTATCTTCGGATTTGCCTTGGCTTTCACCTTTTTCGCTTGCTCAAGCGATGACCCTTCGCCCTCTGAAACGCAAGGTGGGGAGTCTTCTGGCGATACCGCTAAATTATGCGGTGACGTAGAATACAATGCCAACATTTATCGTTGTGAGTACGGCGAATTGATAGGCAAATGCAATGGAACGGATTATCGCCCACTCTATCAAATTTGCAATAATGGAAGGGTTGAGGATAGAAATCCATTAGACCCTTACGTTCCGGGTAATGAACCTTCGTCATCTTCTTTGCAAAACCAGAATCCGAACAGCAGCTCTTCGTCATCCTCTTTGACAAATCAGAGTTCAGGCTCCGTAATTTGCAAAGATAATTCTTTAGGCAAAGGGTACGATGTAATAAGAAGTGAATACATAAATAGAGCCGGAGTACTAAATTCGGTTTTAGATCAAAATAAATTGTGCCAAGCTAACATTGTCAAAACCGCTGTGTCAGCAACTGAAACTGATTTTATAAGTTATGCAGGCAAAAGTATAACAGAACTTTATAAAGAGAGGGGCAAAAGCATAAACGCTGGCATAGATTTTCCTTTCATAGGAGGCATCGACACTAAATTTAGTACAACAAAAGCTCAAACCTCAACTTCACAGGTTTATTATGCGCAACTACGTGCTTATATCTACGAGACTCTAGATGAAATAACAGATAAGTCGAATTTATCAAAATATTTAACTGATGGATTTATAAGTGATCTAAAAAACAAACCGGCAGCACAAATTTTGACTTTATATGGAACGCATGTTTTTGTTAGCTATAAAAATGGCGGCTGGCTGGAGGCAAACTACATATACTCAGGCACGTCTTTAAAAGACGAAGTAGAAGTAAAAACTGCTATAGGGGGTCATTATAAATCTGTTTCAGGCGGTATTAACAATTCAGACATAACGAAAGACATAGATAAAACAGAAAGTACGGAGTTTAAATATAAAACTTATGGTGGCGAACCTTTGGGGGCAACTAGTTTTGATCAACTTAAAAAGGAGTATACAGATTGGAAGAATTCTATATCTAAAAAGGCACAAATTGCTGGTATAGGCGAGTTTAAAAACAGTTTAGTGCCTATATGGGAATTGGCAAAAGAAGCAGGATATACCGCCGAGGCAGCGGCTTTGCAAAAATCATTCAATGATACTGCGGCGGCTCTAGGAGTGAAATTTCCAAAGGGACGAATATTCGATACTAGGAATATTCCTTGGAAAGGAACAGGAACTCTCACAGCTTATTCTATAGGCGGTGATTGCTCGGAATGCACTTATGTAGAAATGGAAGTTTACGCCCTTGGAGCAGGTGGCGGTGGACAGGGAGGGGATAGTACCAAAGTATTACTCAAAAGTGATATAGGAACTGGCGGCGCAGGTGGCGGCGGAGCGGCAACTTACGCAAGGTTAAAACTAGGTCAGCTTAAATCTGTTACTCTTGATAGTATAACCATAGGCAAGGGCGGTACTGGAGGTTCTTCCTATGGTAATAATGGAGAAAAGCAATCTGGTGAGCATTCCGGCTATTCTGGAACCAAAGGAGGAGATACAAAGGTAGTCTATAAAGGAGCAAGAATTATAGCAAGTGGAGGTTTACAAGGTGGTGGGACTGATCCTTATACAACAGGCGGAACCGGTGGTAGCATTAGCAACCTGCCTACAGCTAGCGATTATTACATAAAAGATAGTGGAATATCTCGTAGTGGCTCTAGTGGAACCGCTGGAGATTGGCAAAGCCAACTAAAAAGCACAGGAGGAGCTGCTGCGTCAATTACTGGCTATGGAACTATTTCATCATTCCCTGGTGGTGCAGGCGGGATACGTCTTGTAGGTGGAACCATTACATCTCCAGGCATAGGCGGCGGTGGAAGCGGTGGCTATTCTATTCAAAAAGGAGCAAATGGCGGAGATGGTTCGCTTGTTATTGTACTCAAGTATTATAAAGAAGAAGGTAAAACTACCAATCCTTCGTCTTCTGGAACTATCACTAATAACACTCCAGCCTCATTGCTCTGGGATTTATCTATGGGCATGGGACTTTCAACTGGTGGAGGATGGTATGGCTATGATGACCAAGGTGCCAACAGTGGATATTCCACCGTATTGTTCCGTGACAAAACCGATAACCAATACCGTTCAGCGAATAACGTTATGGAATGGGACGGAGCGGCTAGTTTCGCTTTAGATCCAACTGGCTTTGAATACGCTTATGCCGGAGCCGGTTTTTCATGGCTGGGAAACGGAGCTGCTGCACCGAGCGTTTGGGGCAGCCATACAGGTTTGTGCTTAGAGTATTCTCTTAGTGGCACCGGGGATTATTATCTGAAAATAGTCACAAATGGCTATACCGAAGATAACGAATTCAAGGTTACTATTCCAAAACAAGCAACCGTAGCAAAAAAATTATTCTCTCTCAGTAGCTTCACGCAAGGTGATGGTTGGGGAGTTATAAGAACTTTGGCAGACGTAAAACAGAAATCCGTAGGAATGCAAATACAAGGCGAAGCTCCGCGTAAAACTGTTGAAAATCCTAGCGGTTATACCACAACCCAAACTGGGGCTTTAATACTCAAAAGCATAAACTGGGATTCTTGTAACTAAAAGTATTTATCATTTAACATCGCCAGGCATTGAGTTTTCTCCAAGGGGTTGGCGGTGGTAAAAAATAAAAAGTTATCTCTAGTCGCCGCATAGGCGGTTTTCTACAAGGCTATTTTTCTCATAGCATAAATACGAAATCGGGCAAATCCTGTTAATCCTAGAATCATGAGAATCGGGGTTCAGACAAAAGGCATCAAACCCTATTCCAAACAAAATTCAAGCCCTGATTTCCATAAAAACGCATTTTGCTATCCGAGCTAACGAGAGTAGCCTTGTTTGTTATAGCGTGTGCCATAATAGCGTGGTCAACAGGGTCTTTGTGGTCGGGAATAGGAGTTAGCTTGCCAAGTGTTAATATGTGTTCCTTCTTGAAATAATCAACTGAAAAGCCCAGTTCGTCTATATGGTTAAAAATATCCTTTGTCTCTTTCCATATTGGCATTTCTATTTTACCAATTCTTAGCAGATAAATAATTTCTTTAATACTTTCAGAACTCAGATATATGATATTTTCATAATCAGTCAGTATATCAAATACATTTTTTGATAATCTATCTTTTTCCCTTATGAAGAAAAGAAATATATTTGTATCTATAAGATAACGCATATTATCTCATCACTGCACGCATATCGTGAATAATTAGAGGGGATCCCTCAGGATGTTTTTTCCACCATAAGGCGGCTTTTGACAATTTCTTAGGCTCAGTCTTTGCTTTGGACCTTGCCTGCTCTTTTGTTATTGCTTTTGGCATTGTTATTCTCCTAAGATGTTCTTGTTGTAAATATAACAAATATATTGGAAAAAAGGATAAAAAAGCAAAAATCCCTTCATTTTGCATACAACTGTTGCCACCCCAGCTATTTCCCCACCTTAGACCTCAAAGCCCTCACAACCCCAAGCACCGCGTAAGAGAACAGCAAATATAAAACCGATAGCACAAGGGCGTAGAGCATTATTGGATAAAACAGAGAGAGCAACACATTTATTTGGGTTGTGAGCCAGTCCGAAAGCAATATGCTTTTCAAGCCGAAATTCAGAATTGCGGTGGCAATTAAATTTATTAGGAAAATGAGGCAAAGCAAAGTTAAAAAGCCGCTGGTTGCGCCTTTAAAGTCTTGAATGCTCAATTTCATGTGGCTGGCTATTCCAAGCGAGAGATAGATAAATATCCAAAAACGCAAGTTGCTAAAATTGCTGAAACTGAAAAAGTTTTTAAAAATTTCCCAGCCTGTTTCTGCTATGCTGCCGTTTAATTCTTCGGGCAAATAATCAGGGAGCAAAATTCCAAGCAAGGCGTAAATAACCACAGTGCCAAACAACATCGGGGCTATGCCTATAAAGAAATTGCCGATTTTTTGATAAGTGCTTTTGGGGTTGAACTCGTGCTTTACGTAGCCCATAGTTCCGTCTTCTTTGGGCGAGAAAAACTTTGCCTCAGTGATTTTGTGTCCAAAAATAAAGCAAAAAACCGCGTGCCCCATTTCGTGCACGGGTACTCCAATCCAGCCTGTTAAAAATAGCTCTGCTTTGTGGCCAATGGAGGCGGCAAAAGCTTTGTCCCTAAGGTTGGAGATAAAGTATAGAGCAAAGCCAATGAGGAAAAATGCCCCCCAAATCCATAAAATTTGCTCAAAACACGCTTTAAGGGTGTTGTAAAATAGGATAAAAAGCCAATCTGAGAAGTCCATACAGAAAATTTAGCAATATTTTATTTTTTCTTAGCTTTTTTCTATTTTTTTATTTATATTTACCCTGAGAGGTCTTTATGAAAAAAATTCTTGTTATTTTGCTCGTTTTCGCGGTTGCGCTTGCTTTCGCACAAAAAGCTACAAACAAAGTTAAGTCCAAAAGAGGTGATGTAGATCTTAGAGAAGCCTCCGGTGGTGGCAAAGTGGTTTGTACTGCTGGCTTTAACGATGAATTGACCATTATTAAGCAAGAATCCTCTTACGCTTTGGTTAAAGGGCCGTGTCAGGGCTGGGTGAGCAATTCAGATGTAGAAAGAGTTTTACAGGGACCTGGCGACAAAGGCATGAAAATAGAGGCCGTTGACGTTGTGGGCTGGATGGATAACCCAAGTGCGGTGTTCGTTTTGGATCAAGATGCCGGCAGCTTTGAAGGCATTAACATAGACCGCAACTTCAACGAGTACTTGAAAAACACCGTTGACAGAGAACAAACCGAAATGCGAAATCAAGAAAACTAACAAAGCGAGTGTCTAGTAGTTTAAAAATCCTGATTATCCTAATGATCGGGGTCATCGGGGTTCAAACGTTTTCCTGCAAAAAAGAAATCGAAGAAAAAAAAACAGAGCCTGACCCTGAGGCTCAACTTGCGGAAATTCAAAGCAGGATAGATTCTCTTGAAGATTTTATAGAAAATCAGCCTATTTTAAAGCCTGCTGTGGTTGAACCTAATTTTGGGCTTTTTCAAACCTTGCAGAAAGCAGGCTTGGAACAGAAGCAAACCCTGAAAATAATAAATACACTTGCAGATACCGTGGAGCTTGGTCCTTTAAGGGCAGGGCAGGTTTTTTGGGTTGGCTTTGATCCAATAGACACCACAAAAGCGGTGATATTCAGATATGCGGAAAACCTCGCGACATTTCATTTTTTAATGACAGACAGCGTAACGGGAGAATGGAGATATAAGATAGTTGAAAAACCGCTGAATATACGCTATGCCATGTACGAAGGTATTTTAAAAGAAGGCGGGAATTTATACAATACTTTAAGGGATATAGGCATTCCTCAGAATATGGTTGGGATTGTGGCGGGGGTTTTGGAATGCAAGGTCAGTTTTAGAACAGATGCAAGAGTTGGGGATAGGTTTAAAATTCTGTTAAAGGAAACCCGTTTTCAAGATTCTATATGGATAGGTGGAAAGGTTTTGTATGCTGGCTATGCTGGCTCGAGGGTAAAACACAGCGAGGCTTTTTTATATGAAGAAGCAGACCCAAAAAGTTCTTTTAACGCCCATTATACCGAAGACGGCGAGGCTCTTGTGCATTCCGGCTTGAGGTATCCGCTAGACAGGCTGCACATAACAAGCGGCTTTGGCTATCGCATTCACCCCACTTTAGGCACAAGGATGTTCCACAGCGGAATAGATTACAGAGGTGCGATTGGAACCCCTGTTTATGCGGTGGCAGATGGAATTGTAGTGCTATCTTCTTATGGTGAAGAGAATGGGAATCACATAGCTATTAAACATTCCGATAACAGCCAGAGCTGGTATTTGCATTTATCGCAGAGAGGCGTGGGTGCTGGGCAGCGAGTTAAGGGCAGGCAGATTATAGGCAAGGTTGGCAACACGGGTAGGAGCAATGGGTCTCATTTGCATTTTGCCATAAAACAACCAAGCGGCTCTTGGATGAATCCAGCGCTAAAAAAAATGATAGCCACGCCAAAACTTGAGGGATCAAAATTCGAAGCATTAAAAGAGCAAGTGAAAAACATAAAAATAATGCTCTCAAAAACCGAAATTGCCGAAGCGAAAAGTATAAATGATTCAACAGATGCAATTGTAAAATGGGTTATAGAATGAGAAAAATTTACGGAAAATTATTATTTGTAGGTGCAGTAGTGGCTACCGTTTTCATAGCGAACAATATGTTTGCCAATGCCATAATTACAGGAGTTGTATGTGTATTGATAGTTGAAATTATGGAACTGATAAAAAAACATATAGAGAAAAAAAAACTTACCTGCAATGAATGTTTCCATTTTATGCGGAATGATTTTCATACAAAACCTAAGTATATAGGATTTTGCTGCCATAAGCAAGTGAAACTTGATAACTGCAAAAGATGTTCTAACTTTTTAGATAAAGCACAGAATTAGATTAAAATATTTGAACCGCATTATGCCTATGACATATTGTCTTGATTTGGTACGTGCGGTGATTTACAGAGGCAGTGCAGAATATAGTAACGTGGTGATGTTCAACCCTATGGTGAATTGCATGGCAATAGTGGCTTTGACTGTGGTTTGCCTGATAGTTGGAACTTTCTTTTTTGCGCAAAGCGAGAAAAATAGGTAGCTAATTTGGGGCGTAAGCATACGCCCTAAATGCTTAATAATAGCCATCCTCTGATAATTTTTTGTGTTTCCAAACTATAAAATTACTATATTAGGATAAGCAAAATTTACTAAATGGATTTATTATGCTCATTAATAACAACATACATCTTGCCTGCATAGGTAGCTTGCTTGGCGTTATTTTTGTTTTTGCACAATCACCTGACCCAGAAATGGAATTTCAACGTAAGTATGAGGCTATGCAGGCAGAATGCAACCGTATAGCTTTAACCGTACCTTGTGCTGTAGGCATTGGGGAGGTAGATAAACTTAGAGTAGCAACCGACCAAGCGGAGCGTGATGCCATTAAAAAACTGGCTCTTTCAGTAAAAGCATTCGTTTCTTATCAGGCGAGTGATTCCTCATACATAGACGGCAGGGTATCAAAGGAATTAAGTTCCGTTGTTAGCAAAATAGAAGCGAATATATCTCTTTCAAATACCCAGACCATAAAGGAAGAACATGTAAAATTAGCCGATAGCGAAGGTCACTACTACAGGGTCATTATCCTAAAAGCCTTGGGTCAAAACAAATCCCTTTACGAAGAAGCTGAAAAGAAAATAAATATGGAAAAGAACGAAGAAACTGAAAAGAAAATAGATATGGAAAAAACAACTCTAAAAGTTCCATCTAAAGCAGACTTAAAGCAAATAGCAGCCAAAACAGCCACATTATTGCTTGGCATAGCCAAGAAAGCAGTGGGGTTGCCTTAATGAAATTTTCTGTAAAAATCCTACCAATCCTATTGCTCATAGCACAGGCAAATGCAGAAGAAATATGTAGCATTCGTGCAACTGGAGAAACGGAGGAAGAAGCACAGCAAAAAGCTACCAATTCGCTTGCAATGAAAATAAAATCCAAAGTAGTCATTAGTTCCAAAAGCGAAGAAACTATAGATGGGAGAAAATCCAGCCAAAAAGACATCTCAACTCAAGAAGTGTATTCCGAACTGCGCAATCAACACGCGGTTAAATATAAAGATGAATTTTTTTCTACAGCTTGCATATCTAGTGAAGATGCAGCCCAACCTTACATTGCCGACTCAAGAATGTGGACAAGCAATCTTGAAAAAGTACTTAACGATCTTAAAGACATTAGAGAAAAATCTGGCAAAATAGAAGCTTGGGAAAAAGTTAAAGCCATATACGAAGAGTTAAAAAATTTGGAAGCCATTCTCATTTCGCTTAAGCAAATGGATATGAATTTGCAAAGAGAATATAATGTCTATTATTCCAAAGCTAAAAATGAATACGAATCTTTTCTTTCGCGATTAGACAAAGGTATTTATGTTGAAAGTTCAGATCCCTATTTAAAAAGCCGAATTAGCAGGTCATTAACTAATTATGGCTGTATTCTTGCAGAAAAAGAAATGGCTGCATTATATTTAGAATTGTATGTAGAAGAAGACCAAAAACAAGCAGACTTTTACTATTGTACTGCCCATGTGAGAATAGAATTAAAAGGCAACAAAATAAATCCTTACAAGGATATTATTCCCGGCACAAAAGAAGGCTGGACAGATATGGAAACGGCTTGTAAAAAATCTACGGAAAAATCCGTTGACAAAATATTGAATAACAAATTAAAAGAGAAAATCATCAATGGAGGTTGCAAATGAAAACTTACTCTTTTTCAGCACTAATTTTCTGTGCTTTAATCTTTATTCAGGGATGTGCTACTAGCAAACCCAGAACGGCGATTTATGTAACTGGAAATGGTATAAACTTAAGTGAAAAAAAGGTTTTAAACTCAAAAATACTTGAGCATTTCGTTAATAGCGATAAATACGAAGTGATAGAACGTTCTGATGATTATCTCGTCCAAATAGAAAATGAACTAAAAAAGCAACGGAGTGGTGCTGTAGATGAAACGGAAATCAGTAGATTAGGCAAACAATTAGGCGTTCAATTTGTGTGTGTGACTGATGTAACTGATGTTATGGACTCTAAATATATTTCTGCTCGCCTAATTGATGTTGAAACCGCCAAAGTAGTAGCTACGGGCAATGCAACAAGCAAGTTGGAAAGTATAAAACAAATGGAGGAGGTTTCAGGCAAGATTATGGGTCCTATACTCAAAGCTTCTATTACTCCTAGCAAGAAACAAAATACCGAAAATAAGGTAAAGGATAATGAGGAGATTAAAACTGAAAGTAAAACGGAAACTAAAATCGAAGAAAAAACCAGAAGTAATAATTACTATTATGATGATTAAGCGTTTGCCTTGATTTGGTACGTGTGGTGATGTTCAACCCTATGGTGAATTAAAAATAGGTAGCTAACTTGGGGCGTAAGCATAGCCCTAAATGCAAAATTCAACGGCAATTATCACAATAAAAACGCCAAAAAAGCAAAAAAATGGCAATTTTCTCGATTTTTATCTATATTTAGCCTAATATGACCACTAGTCCTGAAACTTGTTTCGCCGAACCTCTTGAAGAGGCAAAAAGCAAACCATTGCACCCCCCCCCCCCCCCCCCTAGTTAGTCAGTTACCTTTTTTGGGAGGCTAAATGAACACAGATAGCAAAGCAGCAGTGGATTCTTTTGTTGATGGAATAGTCCATTTAAGTAAAAACGTTTCTGACTATACTTTGGATTCCAATTTCCTTTTCAAAGGCGACTATAAATGCCTGAAAAAAGCCGTTACTTATGCTAGGGAAATTGTAGATAAAGTTGTAAAAAAGCAATATCTTCCGATTAACCCATTGGTTTTCGTTGGCGAAGCTGGCTCTTGCAAAAATAACCTGCTCCACGCGATGTGGAACTCATTGTTAAAAGAAAAACAGAAAATAGGGGAAGGAGAACCAATAGTTCTTTACTCGCGAATTACACCTTTTCATGATTCTATGGTCGTTCTGTACGAAAGCTTTAACGATGAAGAGAGGAAGGCTTTATTTTTGAAAATAGTAGAGAGAGTCAAAGGCGTGGATATGGTGTTTATAGATGAAATCCAATATTTGGAAGGCAAGAGAGCTTTGAATTTAGTGCTTGAAGTGATAAAGTTTATGGAATCCATAGGCAAACAAATGGTGATAACATCGCAGAAAATAGGCATTGACAGAACCGAGCTAGTCCCTGATCTTGCTGAGCGTCTTGATAATTTTGAGTACATTAAAATTCTCCCGCCAGATGCCGAAGACCGCCTTAAAATGCTTGAAGATTTTATGAGAGAAGAAAATCTAAGCCTAGAAAATCCAAGTCTTAGGGATATTTGGGTAAAAAATACGGAGAAGCGTTCGTTAAAATATTTGATGAACAAGCTAAACCGCCTTGTTTGCGAAGCGGAAGGCAGGGTAATAACCGAGAGAACAATGTGGCAGCTTTTTGAAGCAGAAAACTCTGCAAAAAATTCTGCAAATAATATACTGGACATCATAAGCGCACGTTTCAAGATAGACCTTAAAACATTGATAAACGAGGAGAGAAAATTTTCTTATGAAAGGTCTATTGCGATGTATCTTATAAAGAACGCGAATAAGGGTATGGATTTTTGCGAGGTTGGGAAAAAACTTGGTAGAAGCGAAAATACAGCAAGAATTGCCTACGATGGCATAGAGCAGGCATTAAACGGCGGCAAGCAATACTTCAACAAAATAAAGCCCGTCCAAATTAAAACAGATGTGGAGGAAATACTTCAACTTTTGCAACCCAACTAATTCTAATTAATTCCAACTAAAAATTCGCAGTTTTAGCCATTTTTCTGTAAAAAACTATTATATTTATACTGTATGAACCTATAAATTGGAGGAGACCCAATGAACACGCCCATCAAAACACTCGCCTGCGCTGCTTTGGCGTCAATTGCATTTTTTGCTTGCGATGATACTGGCACCAATGTCAACAGCAGCGGAAATAATCCCTGCAAAGTCAAAGTACTTAGCAAAACCTGCAACGATGAACGTTGTTGGTATGACGATAGCGACAGTGCCTTTTTTCGCCCTTATGACCCTAATTGGGTGGATATTCGCGAACCAGTGAAAGAGTGGATGGAAGAACAATTAGCAACCGGAAGTAATGATACAAGGCTATTCACAATTTTGGATTATTTTATCGAAAACTCCATGAGCCTTTTTGATATAGAGGGATATCTAGAACATGAATATTATGTAAATGGCAAAAGAGTCGGCTACGAAGAATACTTAGATAGTGCTAAGAAACAGGAGGAGTATTTGCGAGAAAGCAAAATTAAAGGCAAAAGAGATTTGCCTATTTCAAAAGAACTAATTCACGATATTTACTCAGACACGGTTCGGATGTATAAGGGAGTGCCAATGACAGCTAAAGAAATTGTAGAATTGACAGAAAACTACAAACAGCTTATCATTGAGTTTACTGAAAACTACGATTTTGGCACTGATGATGGTGATAATGCTGGATCATTGCCACCGTGTGATTAATAAGCAAGGGAGGGGGTTTAGCTAATTCCAATTAATTCCAACTAAAAATTCGCAGTTTTAGCCATTTTTACGATGTAAATGAGTATTTTTTATTGGTAGAGTACAATTAACTTAGGAGGACTCTAATATGAAAATGAAGATACAAATGCCCATAATAGTGGGTGCAACTCTAACCTTGTTCGCTCTTATAGGGTGCAGTACTGGTATTGATACCGATATTGCTGACCTTGGAAATCGAGGTAAATCCTTGCCAAGCGACAACAACGGTGGTGGCGACATTGCCGAAGGTTATAATAAGCCTTTGCCTTATGATCCTTTGCCAACTGTTGACTGCATTAGTGGTTGTGACAAGCCATTGCCGTTGCCAGCGCCAACTGTTGACCCAATGCCGCCTTCTGGCTACGCTTCTTACAAGCCAGAACCAGTCCCGACTCCTGAGATCTATGATCCTACCGCACCGGTATTAGACGTGGCGATAGAAATATGGATCAAAGAGCAACTTGCTTCTGGAAGCGAGGAGAAAAGGGAGTTTTTGATTGG
>JAITFN010000024.1 GCA_031281345.1 Candidatus Fibrimonadaceae bacterium | reverse complement strand
TTTATTGTTTTTGGATATTGAAACTTCAGCCTTTTGCGTGGATGAATAATAAACCAAATTATGAATTGAATGCGCTTATTGCTTTATGGCTTTTTACAAATGGTTTGAAATTTTATGCTGCAAAATTAAGAAAAAAAGTAAATTTATCTAAAAACATAATTGAGAATTTATATTATTCATTTCGTTTTAGAGATTTAAGCAAAGAAGCCATAATGGATTTGGCAGAGGGTATGGTTCTATGCTAACTACACCCCCCCCCCCCCCCCTATAAGTTTTCCCTTTCAACATTCAACAAAGGAGTTCACTATGAATAAGACTAAGTCTATTCTCAGGTTGGCTATTTCTATAGCCTTGGCATTCACATTTTCTTGCTCTTCTGGCGGTGACGGCGAGAACAACTGGTCTGGTGGCGGCGTTCCATTCAACGAAAATTCGCAAATCTACAATGAATATTGTAACTACGAAGATGAATGTCATATTGGCGAAGCCTATAAGGGCAACGGAGTTATTAAAATAAGTGTATATAGCGAAGACAAAGATACCTTGATAAATGCAGGAAGCGTAAAGGATGGAATTGTCAATTTGGATTTGCCTACAAGTATCCCTAATGAATATTTAAGGGATTTTCTTAGTGAACAAAAGCAAAGCTATTGTACTTCTTATACCAAAGATATTAAAGTATCTAAAGCATACTTAGAACTAATCGATAGCGATGGAAAGCATATTGGCGATTTGAATCTTAATACTACGGACGAAAAGTCTGGAGAAAATATTATGTATTGGTATTTTTCAAAAGCAGGAAAAATAGCTTGTACTTATAATAATAACATCTATGACATAGATGCCAAGGCAAATTGGAATACAATATATTTTCATGAAGAGTGGACAGCAAATTCAGAAATAGAAAAATGGAGCACAACGAATATTCTAACAAGAGAAATGAAGTGGACTATTACAACCTATTCCTATTAAAACCTAGTAGTAGAAGCCTTCACATCGTGGGTCGGAATTTACTACCTTTCCCCTGTGATTCACCCTTCTGCAATAGTCTCTAACAAAGCCGAGGTTTGCCAAAGCGCAAGCATCGGTCCTTGGTGCGTGGTGGAAGACGGGGCAAAAATAGGGGAAAATGTTGTTTTAGACACAAGGGTTCACGTTTTTGGCAACACGAGCATTGGGGAAGGAACCCGTATTTTTGACGGAGCCGTGGTTGGTGGCGACCCCCAAGCGTTGAAATACGAGGGGGAGCAGACTTTTTTGGAAATAGGCGAACATTGCACCATAAGGGAATACGCTACCGTAAACAGAGGTTGCGGGGAAAACTCGGTCACAAAAATCGCAAATAACGTTCTGCTAATGGCATATTCCCATATCGGGCACGACTGCTTTTTGGAAAATGGAGCGGTTGTCTCCAATGGGGTACAGCTTGGGGGGCACGTTAGAGTAGGGGAGTTTGCCACCATTGGCGGTGGGACTTATGTTCAGCAGTTTTCAAAAATAGGAGCCTATTCGTTTGCGGGCGGAACGCTCAAAATAGACAGGGATGTACCTCCGGCAGGCAGAGCCCTTGGCAATCCAGCTCGTTTTGCGGGGCTAAATTTGCACGCCTTGCGAAAACACAATTTTTCGGAAGAGAGAATAGCCCTTTTGGAAAAAAATTACAGGGAATTGTATCGCAGCGGCAAGCCTCTGGCAGAGGCTATTTTGGATTTTGCGAAGGAAAAAACGGAGTGCGACCCGCTTTTAAGCGATTTTTTTAAGGATTTTGATGGCAAAGTGAGCCTTTTGCCCTTGTTTTCCCCCTGATTTTTTACTATATTTTAAACCTACAATTTACAGGAAACATTATGGCAGCAGTAATTCGCTTATCGAGATTTGGAAAACGCCACCACCCAACATACAGGGTTGTGGTTACAGACAGCCGCAAGGCCCGCGATGGTCAGTTCATAGAGCAGCTTGGCTTTTACGACCCAAATTTGAAAATCCCAGACGTTCGTTTTGTGTACGATAGAGTTATGTATTGGCTAGGCGTTGGTGCTCAACCCTCCGATACCGTCCGTTCTTTGCTAAAGCAGAAAGGCATAATGGCTCTTTTCCACGAAAAACGTGCTGGCAGAAGCATTGAAGGCAAAACCCCAGCACCTATACCCCTAAAGGCTAAAAAAGCAAAGCTTGGCCCAAAAGCTAAAGCTCGCATTGAGGCAGAAAAAACCGCAGCGGCAGCTCCGGCAGAAGAAGCCCCGCAGGGCTAAAAAATGGATTCTTTTGTGGCTGTGGGGCGTTTAATGCGAACCCACGGTATTTATGGCGACATTCTCTGCAAACCCTTAAGCCACGATTTTGATAGACATTCCTTGTTGAAAAAAGTTTATTTGGAAACTACTTCGGAAGGTATTAAAGAAGCATTTATTTCGCATTCCGAGGCTTATGGCTTTTTATGGAAATTCCGCTTTGAGGGCTTTAACTCGCCAGAGGTGGTTCAGCCATTTGTGAATGCTTATGTTCTAATCCCAGAAACTGAAAGGCTGCCTCTGCCAGAGGGTGAATTTTATTTCAGCGATTTTGAAAATTTTGAAGCGGTGGATAAAGATGGGAACTTTGTGGGCAAGGTTTTAAGTGCAGAGGATATGCCCTCGGTGAATGTTTTTAATTTGCTCATTGGCGAAAAAGAAGTTGCTGTGCCTTGGATTGATGATTGTGTTTTGAAGGTTGATATGGAAGGTAAGAAGATAGTGGTGAATGTTGAGTATATACAGGGGTTGGTTTGATTGTTTATTTTTCTAAATTACTTGTATAGAGGACCTTATGTTAGCAGTGAAAGAAGTTTTTTCAGAAATAGAAACTCTTCCCAAAGAGTATTTGCCAGAGGTATTGGATTTTGTTGTTTCTTTAAAAAACAAGTCAAATGGCAAAAAAAAATCTGCGTTTGGCTGTTTGAGTGAATATGCAGATGTATCAAAAATACCTTTGGAAAAAGGAGCTTGGGAAAGAGAGGTTGTAAAAAAATATGCTGTTAATTGATGCGAATATTGCTTTGCGTTACATTCTTAATGATGATAAAGAGCAAGCACAGAGGGTTAAAGATATAATAGATAATAATTACATAGAAATGCCGATAGAAGTTCTTAGCGAGGTTGTGTATGTCTTGAAAGGCGTTTATGGAATAAGTAGGGAAGTTATATACTCAAAATTGCTTTATTTTTTTGAAAATACAGAATGTAGAATTCCGCATAAAGTTGCTGTATTGAGTGGATTACAGTATTATGCTTCAACGAACTTTGATTTTGTGGATTGTGTTTTAGCTGGTTATTATGAGGCTGAAGATAGAGAGGTTGCGACATTGGATGTGGGTTTGCAAAAATTGATTGCTAGGATAGGAAATGGCTAATCTTTATTTTTTTTAGGGTAAAGTAAATCTATAACCTTGTTTTTGTCAAGGGAGTTTTTAGAAAACAAAATTTACGGTATCAATTATTTATAAATCAAATTCCTTGCTCAATAATTTGACTAACCTCTCTGCCGTTTTTTTGTTAAATTGTATTACTTGACTCTGTTTCGGTTCACTTTTCCGGTTTGGCGTTCCATAAGTATCAAGTTGGAAATACTTTTCAGCACCAATTTCAAAAAAATGATAAGTTGCAGTAGTAATTTCGTGAATACTACCATTTTTTTCAACTCGTTCAATGCTACTAAAATCTATTCTTGCCATTGTACTTCTCCTTTTATTGTTGACAATCATTCTCGCTCTATATACCATATTATCATATAATATGCCTGTGGGTCAGTAGGATAAAACTCCAGTATGTCATTACCTCTTGTATTCAATTTTTTTATCACATCATCTATATCTGTTGGAGAAAGATCGTGTTGTGCTAATACATTTCTTCCCTCTGATGAAGGCACTCTTCCTGACTCTAAGAAATCGTTATCTAATTGCTTTATTCTTGACCACAGAGTTTTTACATCTTCAAATGATGGATTTTTAGGTATATATGAAAATAAAATTTCATATTCTAAACTCGAACTATTTTTTATCCCATACATAGAATAAAAATATGTAGGCTCAGGATTTCCGCCACCTTCATCACTGTCCGAAGAGCAAGAAAGTGTGAATGCCAAGGCAAGCACGAAGCCTACCGCCAATGCGAACTTAGAGAGTTTGTTACTCATATTGCTGTCTCCTATAAAAAAGCAAATTTTCATATTTTCCTCACGAGTTCTCTACGACTGCCGAGGGTTTCAATAACAATTTTGGCTACCATTTGCCCTTGAGATAAACCCATAGGATCCATAGCTCGTGCTTCATCAATAATTTTGACAATATATTTGGGTACTCTAATACTTGTCATTTTGTCTTTATAAGTAGTCATATTGACTATAATATATATAAATTTTGCCATTTTGTCAATATTTTTTCTAAAAAAAGGCAAATAAATGCGTTTTTTTAAGGTATTTATAGTCAAAATGTATATATTTTGACTATGGGATATAAAATTGGGTTGAAAATTTTCAGAAAACGACTGGGTTTAAGCCAAGATGAAATTGCCGAAAAATTGGATTGCGTTAAAACAACCTATCAAAGTTGGGAAAATGGTAGAAGAGAACCTCCAGTTGAAATTATAAGAAAATTACTTATTCTTGGTGCTAAAGTAGAAGAACTTTTTGGAATTGAGTATAACGAAATACATCGCCTTATACCGAAATGTGCTGACGAAAATTTTGAAAATAAGATATTAAGCAAAATTGAAAGTTTGGAAAAAAAACTAAATGAAATTATCGTTTCAAAAAAATAAACAAATCCATTGATGATAAATTTAAGGTATTTTGTATTTATCTATATTTGCAAAAGAGGCATTATGGCAAAAAATCCATGCCTGCTGGCGTTCTTTTTATCTGCAAATGTTTTCGCCCAAGGCATTATTCCCGATTCCCTGCCCGTGTGGAAGGGATATGAAAATACAATGGATTCAGCGGAGCAAAAAGATATTCCTCAAACAGAAAATACTCTGCAAACCAAAGGCAGTAAAAGCCTGCAAACATCAATAGGAAATGGAGGGGCAGATATTCAGCAAGAGCTAAGACTTTCTATGCAGGGCGAGGTAGCAGACGGAATTTTTGTTGATGCTTATCTTGTGGATGTAGGGCGGCCAGCCGGAACGGAAGTTTCCACAACGCTAAGAGAGGTGGATGCGGCATATATTGGAGTGGAAAGCAAATGGGTAAAACTGGAACTTGGAGATTTGAACTATGAAATAAATAAACTCTCTCTTTTTGGATTTCGCAGACAAACTCTCGGAGCGAGCGGCAAATTGAAAGGCTCTAATGCAGAAGTGGGCGCAATTTACGGAATGGACAAAACGCTTAGGCAAAGCACAACCATTCGCGGGCGGCCAAGCCAACAAAAAGGTTATTTGCTTTTTGCTGACAGTGCTTTTGGCATTATTGCTCCGCACACAGAACGTGTTTATTTGAATGGTGTTTTGCTCGTTAATGGCAGGGACTATGAGATAAATTACGCAGGTGGAGTTTTGGATTTTTTGGGGAAAGTTATTCCGGGGCCAGAAGATGAAATAAGAGTGGAATACGATTCTTACAATTCCCTGAACCCAAGCGAACTCAGAGGCACAGATGCCACCTATCGTTCAAAATTCGTGTGGTTAGATATTGCGGCTTTTAATTTAAGGGATTCACTTAAAAGCGACAAAATGCTCGGTGCAAGGCTCAGAACGGGAAATTCGCTTTTGTTTGCAGATTTGGAAACGGCGATGAATGAAAACGACAATAAAGCCTACAAATGGTTTTTTGAAAGCGATAGCAATTTGCGGCAAAAATCCATAATCAAAGTTTCCATAAAAGGTGGCTTTGCAGATAGCGGTTTTGCAAAACTCGAATATGAAGGAACAGGGAATGAATGGGATGCTTTTATTTTGCGAGACAAATGGCTTTTAGACAGCGTTTCTAAAGGAGATTTACGCTACGATGAATTTAAAACTACTATGCGCTTGCCATTTGGATTTTTTCCAGGTTTTTATATAGGTCATAGAAATTTTGAATCCGTTAGAAGCGAAGGATTTTTACGCAGAGAAACAGAAAAAACAGAAAGCCAACTCTCAGTGGCAAACATAAACGCAAAACAAGATTCTGTAAAGCGTTCTTTATGGCAAAGCGAAATTTACAGCAAATATTTGCAGGGAACTTACCGCCCTTATGGAAATTTTCGCATAGATAGCAAAGAAAATCTGCGTTCAATTTATGGCTTGGAATGGGGGAATGAAAATTCAAATTTCGCAAGTTCGGAAATTGCTAGGGAGCAAGCAGACACAAGCGAGTTTTCAAATTGGAAAACCTTTGTTTCCTTAAAAGAAAAAGATTGGCATTCAAATACGCTTTTTCAAATCAGAAAAGATTTCACCGAAGGGCGGCAGGGCTTCTCGTGGCTTTTAGACCAAAACGCTGGCTACGATAACCCAAATTCCTTTTTGCGTGGCGAGGCATATTACTCATTTAACTATACCGATGAAGTTCCTTGGATTCCCATATACCGCAGGGTTCCAGACGGCACAGGCGATGTTTATTACGATTCTTTGAGCGGGCAATACATAAGCGGGGCAGATAACGGGGATTTTGTTTACGAAGGTTTGGGGCGTGTGGATTCGCTTTCTAGCAAGAGTAGCAAAAATAATCTAAGGTGGAATTTGTCTGTGCATCCTGATATTATCATAAAAAGAGGTTTTTTAAGCGATATGACATTTTTCGCTAATGGAGAGTGGCTTTTGCACAAAACGGATAAATTGTTGTTGCTGGAAAATTCCGCTCTTTGGGAGCATCCAAAAAATAAGGGTTCATTGATGCTTGCGATAAAGAACAAATGGGATAAGGAACCGCAAATAAATTTTGAAGAGGTTTCCTTTGGGCAGGAAGTAACCATTCACTACAAGGCAATAGAAAAAAATGATTATTCATTGAGACTTAAAAGAGAAGAGGCTGAATTTGCACTTAGCGATTTAGATTGGATTTCTTATGAGGGCGAATTTACTTGGCAAAGAGAACTTGCCGCTGGTTTTTCTCTATCGCCTTTTTATTCAAGAAAACACACCTCTGGTTTTTACATGGAAGAATCTTGGAACGCCGATTTGCAAAAAGGCGGTATAAATGGAAAATGGCAAAACGAAAAAGGCGATTTGGCGCAGCTTGGCATTGCTGGAAACTATGTTGAAAAATCAAGCGAAGTTTCTCCCTATTCTGCCGTTGACGGTTTTGAAAAAGGTTTTTCTTGGCGAGTTAACGTGCTTGCTCAAATATCTTTCAGCGATAATTTTTATATGTCTTCGCAGTATATTATGAGAATATGGCGTAGCGATGTGTTTCAGAAGCTCAATTTAGAAGCAAAGGCTATTTTTTGATATTTGAAACATACCCAAACAACAACTTAGCCGCATTGCTAGATGCCTTGCACAAAAAGGCATTGAAATCGTGCTCATTGCCTTCGCCAGATGCCGGAACATCGGATAAGCTGCGTATAACTGCAAATGGAATTTTAAAACGGCTGCAAACAACCGCTATGGAAAAAGCCTCCATTTCCACACATACAACCCTATTGTTAAAACGCCTGTGAATTTCGCGCACTTGCTCGCTTTGGCAAATAAAAGCCTCCGAAGAACCCACTGTGCCTGTATGCACGTTTGTCAAAGCTGCCGCAGCCTTAACAAGTTTACTTTGCAATTCCTCATCGGTATAATAAGATTTTGGTTCGCCAAGCACTTGCCCGTATTCGCAACCCAAAGCGGTTAAATCAACATCAACAGCTACAACCTCTTTTGGAATAACTATATCCAAAATTTTTTGTTCTGTTTGCAAACCGCCAGCGGTGCCAACATTTATTATTTCGCTCGGTTCAAATTCTTTTGCTATTAAAGCTGTGTTTAACGCTGTATTTGTTCTGCCAACTCCAGATAATGCTAAAATAAATTTAATTTCATTATGCTCAAAAATATATACAGGCATTCCATAAAGCTCGGTTTTGCCCTGGTTTGCAGAAGCGAATAATTCAAGAACGGCATCTAATTCTTGTTGCATAGCGGTTAAAACGGCAATGGTTTTCATTTGCAGCACCTAAACCCTACGAATGGATATTCGTTTTGCGGGTAAAAGCTATATGATGTTTCTGTGCAGGAACTTTTGTTTTGCGTGTTCCACGCACCGCCCGCAACCAAAAACAAACCTTCTCGCTGTGCGGGCGTGCTTGTCCATTCCCAAAGGTTGCCGCTCATATCGTACATACCATACCAACTGCGGCAATGCTCCTTATATCCAGAGCGACCAGGCTCTTTTGCAGATTTCAAATCTGTTGCGCATTTTGTTTGGTTATAGGAGCTGCCATAAGGATAACGGGCATTTGAATTGCCTTTGCAGGCGGCTTGCCATTCGTCTATGGAACACAGCCTTTTTCCAACGCTCACACAAAGGCGGCTCGCCGCCTCTTGGCTAACCATATTGTGCGGCTTTTCGCCGTGCTTGTTTGGAAATTCATAAGCGTCTATGCAAACTGTTTTTCCCTTAACTGGAACAGGGTAAGAGTTTTCTGCACAAGAGTTATCGCTTGCCATATCATAAACGGCAAGTTCCCAACTGCTCGCGTTTTTGGCAGAATCTATTGCTCTAAAATAAACATTGCCCGTTTTATTGTAATTCTCAATTTTGCCACCCTTAATGGCATTCAAAGAATCCCCTGTGGAAATTTCCGTTTCGCATTTGGGTTCACCACATTCAACACGCAAATTCACAGGCTTGTAATAACGTCCGGCTGGCGGCAGAATAGAGGGTGTTGGAGGAATGGAATCATTTGAACTGCTAGAGCTTTCGGGTGCTTGTACTTGCTCTACTTTTTCTTCTTCTTGAGCAACTTTACGTTGCTGCTTTTTAGGCAAAATAGAATCTTCACTAGCCGAATCCACTTTACTAATGGTATCTGCCTTGATAATTGAATCTGCTATTTTTTGAGCTTTTTCTATTGCAAACAACAACTGCTGCTCTTTTTGTTCTTCCAGTAGCGTTTCGTTTCTCTTTTTTATTTCACATTGAAATACTAAAAATGTAAGTAATAACAAAAATAATATTATGAGCAAGGCTATAAAACGACGGTGGTCTTTTTTCTTTTCTTCTGCATTTTCTTTTTCAGTCTTCATAAAGTTCTTTCCAATGGCGTTTTATTTCTTCTTCCAATTCTCTTTTGCTCTGCCTTGTGCGAAAGCTATCACGATAAGCTATGGATATATAGCCCGTTTCTTCAGATACAACTATCACAAAAGCATCTGTTTCCAAAGCTAGAGCTTTAGCCGCCCTGTGCCGCATTCCACCGGATTGTTCAGCAGCAGCAGCACCGCTTGGCATAGGCAGCACGCAACCAGCTGCTATAATTTTATTTCCCAAAATTACCACCGCGCCGTCGTGCAAAGCGGTTCCGGGATAAAAAATGGAACATAAAAGTTTTTTAGAAAAATCGCCATTTATCACTTCACCCGAATCAACATAAGATTTTAAACCAACCCTTTTTTCCAGCACAATCAATGCTCCATATCCTTTTCTCTGTAATTCCAAAACAGAATCCACTATTTTTGCGGTTATATCGTCCAATCCGCTACGTTTAAAAAATAAGGTTCTGAATTTGAAAACATTGGCTATTTGCCCTATTCTCGTGAGCATACCTCTAATTTCTGGCTGAAACACTATAACTATTGCCACCACGCCCAAGGCACTCAAACTGCCTATTAGCCAAGTTAATCCGCGCAAATCAAAAAGCTGGGAAAGAAACCAAATTGCTGTAATCAAAACCACGCCAAAAAACATTTGAACGGCGCGAGTTCCTTTGAAAAGCAAGAAAAAACAATATATTATGCAGGATATGAAAAATATGTCCACAAAATCTGAAAAACTGACATCTATTATGCCAAACAACTTAAAATTCAAAATTTCATTGAACACGTTTCCTCCACGCCCACAGAGCAACTCCGCTTAAAATCATAATGGAACACAGCATTTGCCCACGGCTCATATCTAGGAAATTCAAACCGATATGGGCATCGGGTTCTCTGAAAAACTCTATAAAAAATCTTGCAGTACCGTATCCAATTAAATAAAGGGACATAACGTGGTTTCTTAAACTTGGATAAATTCTCCACAAAGCATAGAGAATTCCAAACAGGATAAAACCTTCAAAACACATCTCGTAAATTTGGCTTGGGTGCCTTAAAACAGGTGGACGTTCCGGCGCAAGAGGAAAGAGCATTCCAATTCCAGATTCTGTGACTCTGCCATAAAGTTCGCCGTTTATGAAATTCCCCAGCCGCCCAAATGTGTAAACCAAAGGTACGCATAGGAAAATTGTATTCACGCTTTTCCAATAGTCCAGTTTTTGCTGTTTTATGGCATAAGAAGCCGCCAAAAAAGAACCTATAAGCCCGCCGTGATAGCTCATTCCAGAAATTCCTGTGAAGTGAAACCCCCCGTTAAAACTGAACGGCATTATAATTTCAGAAATATGGTTTATGTAGTAGCCAAAATTATAGAAAAACACATATCCAAACCTAGCACCGAGCAAAACGCCTGCTATTAGCCAAGTCATAACAGCTTCTAGTTGTTCCCTTTTCATAGGTTGTATTTTGTATTTGTTTGTGAAATGCCAAATTAAATGATAACCAAAAAAGAAAGCAAATAAATACATCAGTCCATACCACCTGATTGGGAAATTCAAGATAGTGATAGCCGTTGGGTCTAAATGCAGAGGGATTGTATTCCACCAAGAATAGGACATAGAAGTAATGTAGCAAATTTTTAGGAGGGGTATGGATTTGCCAAATAGTTCGCTTTTTGAATGCGAGAAGGGGGAATTTGGTCTATTAACTTTGCTAAGGGGGTTATGGGCAGGTATTCGTGGGTTTCGGGTTTGTTTTCAAATTGCTTTAGGGTTTCGCTCTCTGCATCTCCAACATAATAAAAATTTGCCCTTGCATGCAAAATAATCTCTTTGCTATGCGATATAGCTAGTGCCTTTAAGGTGGAAATTCCGTGCAGTGTTCTTTTGCCGCTAAAACAGAGTCCCTCGCAAAAGGCAATTCCGGCACGGATGCCTGTGAAACTGCCGGGGCCAAGCAACACCAGGACTCGCTTTACCTGATGGGTTTCAAAATTATTTTCTGAAAGCAGTTTGTTTAGCAAAGGTTTTAATTCATCGCCTTTTGCGTTACGCTCGCAAAGCTCATAACTAGCATCCTTTGAGTAAAGCCCCAAATTAACGCCCTTGCGGGAACAATCAACAATTAAGTCCATTTATCGAACAGCTACCCCATTTTTTATTCTTATAACGCCTATGGTTTTTTTGGTACCGTCTTCAGTATTAGCGGCAAATACCCCGTTTTGGTTGGCAGCAGAAAATTCAAAAATTTTTCCATTGAGATATGCAGAAACAATGTATCTAGTGGGTGTTGTTATGCAATTAGTGTACATATTAACCTCAACTAGATAATCTCCATCTTCAAGTGCGGTGAAAAATACATTTTCATTTCTTTTGTCTTCATCACCAGGGTCAGGGCAGCCCACATTTGCATCCAAATCCAGTTCACCGTTGTCAACTTTTTTATTTTTATAATAAATGGTGGTTCCCGAAGGGGGAGTAATATGCAAATCCAAATCAACTTTTGTAGTCCAAGACAAGGATATTTGCAAAGCGTCTCCGCCAACTTTAATGGTTTCAATGCTTTTTGAAACAGAGGGAGACACAGCCGAACCCGATGCTGCGCTGAAAATAAATTGTATATCTTTTGCTGTTTGCGAAGTCTCTCCTTGCAACAAATTTTGAGTGAACTGCAAAAGCACATTATATATGTAGTTGCGGCTAGCAGAAGAAACCAAATCATTCTGCGATATTTTCACCTCATAATAGCCGGGATAGTCTGTGAGCTGAACATACAGTTTGTCTAGCTCTCTATCACTTGTTATTGTGAGTATAGTTGAACCGCCAGAAATTATGGTGTTGCCCGTTTCTACTTCAAATTTTCCAGTTGTTCCAGTAGGAATGTCCCCTGTTCTATAAGTAGCATTTTCCAATAAATTGATTTTTCCATCACTAGACGAGCTAGCAGGGCGCGAGCTAGAACTGCTAATTGGACCACCGCCTTGTACACAACGAACACTAAACAAGTAGCGGTCACCGTGGTAGTCTAGGGCGACACGATCGTAGTAGTAGCCCATGTTTCGGTGGTGGGCACTGTTGGCGTTACCCGTAGCAGTCCACCAGAAGCCACCGTTGCCGATATTCAAGAACTCGCCAGAGGAACGGCCGTCGCCACCCGGCAGAGCCTCAAACCCGTAAGTATCCTTACCGTTGCCCGATTTTCCGTTATAATCATTCCAATCATTCTTCGATTTCAGATATATCCCTGCGCAATCACTGCACCCATTCTCGCTCTCAACGTAGCTTATCAACTCTTCCCAATCATCATTGGTTGGCAAACGCCAATCGCTAGGGCAAGCAATCATTGCAGTTGTCCAGTTGTAAAGTCTGCCGTATTTGTCGCAGTTGGCTGGGTCTTTGCTATGGCATACGCTACCGCTTCCGTTTACATCGTAATCGAGATTCTCTGCCATCCAGATTTGGTTGCCAATTTTCACGGTTTTATATTTTTTGCCATCGTTGTCTTTCATAGAACCATATTCAATACTGCTACCGTTGCCACCAGAGGAAGACGAGCGACCGCCGCCGTTGCCACCACTTGACGAGCGACTGCCGCTGCTACCATTACCGCCAGAGGAAGACGAGCGCCAGAAGCCTTTGGAACTGCTAAATGGTAAGTCACCGTCACCGTTGCTATAGTTTTGTGAGCAGGATAGTGAGAATGTCATAGCAAACCAAAAAGCAGCTGTGAGTGCGAGTTTAGAGAATCTATTTCCCATAGCGTGTTCTCCTATATGTACAGTAAGTACAAAGATAGAAAATTTTAAAGAGCTTGTGACGCAGGATTAGGTTTTTTCCAGCAGCACTTTCTGCGCTGGGTATGCCATAGTTATATTTTTTTCAGCAAAGGCATCTAGTATGTCTAAATATATTTTTTCTTGAATATTCATATACTCTGTGCGAGGTACATCAAACGCAAACTCATATTCCACTGCACCTGCGGAAAAGCTTTTCAAATGCCCTCGCTTAAAAATGGTATCACTTTGCTTTTCTATAATGCCTTTTACTATGGCTACGACTTCTCTCAAATTTTCTTTTGATGTTTGGTTGCTTACGTTAATGCCAAATATTATACGCCTATTCTTATACTCTTTGAAATTGGTAACTTGGCCTTCTAGCAAACTGCTATTTGAAACAATAATCCGCTCGCCTATTCCTTCTGGGTCAATCCAGGTTGTTTTTATGCCTATTTTTTCCACTATACCATTAATTGTACCGAAGCTTATCCTGTGGCCCACTTCAAATGGTTTGTTTATTTTTATTAAAACGTAAGTGAATAAATCTCCAAGCACTTTTTGAGCTGCAAAAGCTATTGCAAGACCACCAATGCCAAGCCCTGCCAAGAGTGAAACAACTTTCACACCCAAATAGTCTAAGGTCAAAAGCAGAATTACAATAAAAACAAAGAATTTGCAAACTGTCACAATAAACTTAAAAATTGGATTGCTTGGGTTACCTAGTTTGCTCAATTTGCTTGAAAGTTCTTTCGGTAGTGTTTTCTTTATTACTTTAAAAATAAGATCCAATAAAAAATAAACCCCCATAGATACTACTATAGCCCAAGCCAACCGCCCAAAGGTGGTATTCATTATTTCATTGTAATAAGTCAGCAATTTGTCCATGGATGAAATATAGAAAATCAGCTTTTTACTACATTTACTCCAATGAGCAAAATTTTAATTCTTCTTCTTTTTATTTTCTCCGCTGCTTTTGCAAAGTATCCATATGTTGGAGAAACTTTGGATTACGAAATAAGCTGGGCATTTATCACAGCTGGCAATGCTAGATTGCTCATTAGAGAAACAAAAAACGAAAACGAGTTGGAAATAATTTCAAGAGCTTGGCATAACAGTTCCTTTAAAATACTCTCTGTTGATGATACAATAAGTGCCACAGCCACAGCAGATAGCTTGTTGCCTAAAGTTTTTACGCAAAAAATACGCGAAGGCGGATATAAAAGAAATGCACAAATTGTTTATGATTTTAAAGCAAAAAAAGCCACTGTAAAAGACACGGCGTTTAATAAAGAAGTTTTCAAACACGGAATAGATACAGCAATCACGCTAAATGGTGGTGAAAGGTGCATACTCTCTGCCTTTTACCTTGCCCGTACCTTAGACCTGAAGCCTGGTGATACCGCCTATTTTGATGCCATTAGTGGCGTAAAAAAATATAAACTCAAAGTGATATACCATCGAAAAGAAACTATAAACACCGCCTTGGGCAAAAAGAATTGCCTAGTGATAGAGCCTGTGATACAAGGTGATGGCCTATTTAAAGCCAAAGGCAAGCTCACAATTTGGCTAACAGACGATGCAGAGCGGCTTCCGGTGCTTATGAAGAGCGAAATAGCTATAGGTTCCATAAAAGCGTCTTTAATCGGCGCAAAGCGCTGAATTATTTTTCTATATTCTAAAGCGGTTCAAATTAAAGGAAAAACATGAGCAAAAGCATCTATGTGGGTAACCTCCCATTCGCATTCGGTAACGAACAACTTAGCGAATTATTCGCTGAATTCGGTGAGGTTAAAAGTGCCAAAGTAGTATTTGATCGCGATAGCAATCGCAGCAAAGGCTTTGGTTTTGTTGAAATGGACGATGAAGCAGCCGAAAAGGCAATTCAGTCGCTAAACGGAAAAAACGTTGGCAACAGAGCGCTTCGCGTTAATGAGTCGCAGCCGCGCGAACAGCGTCCGCCGCGTCAGGGTGGAGGTGGATACGGCAACAGAAGGGGCTAGACCCTTAGGATAATTACATTTCTTTTATGGGAGCTATACCCAGTAGTTCAAGAAGACTTTCAAGAACTTGCTGGGTGCAGTAAACTAAAAACAGCCTGGAATTCTCCTCGCTGCTCCCTATAACTCTATTATTGTGAATAAATCTGTGAGCGGCTTCTGCAAGCTCCAGTGAGTATTGAGCTAGAGTGCAAGGCTCCCTGCTTTCACAAGCGATATTTATTTTTTCTTCTTTGCAAGAAAGTGCTTTTATTAAATCGTAAGAGTTTTGGTCTAAAAGTTCTTCGCTTTTGAATTCAAGTTCCAACGCGTTTTTATTGCTTTTTCTCAAAATGCTGCAAAGCCTAACGTGTGCGTTTTGAACATAAGGACCTGTGGCTCCGTCAAAACTTAAAGCGGCGTCCCAGTCAAATTTAACATCCATTAGCCGTCTGTTTTTCAAATCGTTAAATACTATTGCGCCAACTCCGATTTTTGTGGCTATATCCTCTTTATTTTCAAGAGCAGGATTTTTTTCATTTATCACCGCTAGTATTTTTTCAGAAGCCGCCTCTATAACATCTCTCAAAAGGCTTGCGGTGCCAGCTCTTGTTTTGCCTTTTTCCCATTTTCCCTCTTCGTTTTTATGGAGAATCAAACCAAAGGGAATATGCTCGCAGTCATTGTTCCACTCACAACCAATTTTGCCAAGCACAGCGAACACCTGCCTGAAATGCAAAGCCTGCCCGTTATCCACAATGTAAAGGCATTTGTCAAAATTGAATTCTTTTTTTCTGTAAATTGCCGCAGCCAAATCTCTTGTTGCATAAAGCGTGCTGCCATCACTTTTTCTTATGAGGCAAGGAGGCAGAGATAATTCGTCTAAAAGCACAACGTCTCTCTCTTGGCTGTTCACCAACAAACCCTTGGCTTGAAGCTCTTTCACAACAGAGGGAATATGAGTTTCAAAAAAAGATTCTCCGGTGTAGTGGTCAAAATCAACGCCCATTATTTTGTAAATGCGTTTCAGTTCTTTTAAAGTTGCCTCTCTGAATGCCGTCCACAATTTACGATAAAATTCATCGCCTTTTTCCAGTTTCGCAAATGCCTCTCTAGCTTTGTCTTCTAGCTCTGGTTCATCTTTGCTAACTTTGGAAAATTGAGCGTAAAGTTTGTTTAGTTCCTTAACGGTTAAGCCGGAAAGAGTTTGCTCATCTGTTGGCAAATTTTCCCTCAAGTACATAACAATTAATTTTCCAAACTGAGTACCCCAATCGCCGAGATGATTTATGCGTTCAACTTTGTAGCCGCTTGCTTTGAAAATGCGAGCGAGGCTATTGCCGAGCATTGTACTGCGAAGGTGATGAAATGCGAGTTCCTTGCCTATGTTGGGGGAGCTGTAATCTATGGCAACTGTTTTGTTTTTTTGCTTTGCAAATCCAAATTCTAAACCTTTTTCTTTTATATCGCTTAGAATATTTTTCACAAAAGATGCTTTGTCTATGTAAAAATTCCAGTAGCCATTAAGTGCTTCTGTTTTTGCAAAACCTTCTGGTGCGGGAAATTTTGCGGCAAGTTCTTCGGCTATTGCTTTGGGTGCTTTGCGGAGTTTTTTTGCCAAGGTGAAACAAGGCAAGCTCCAATCTCCGCAAGAAGTATCTGGGGGAACGCTTATCAAGGCAAGGGCTTCTTCGGCAGTCCAGTGAGTTGTCTGTTCGGCGAGCGAAGCAATTTTTTCTTTCATTTCTTTCCCTTAACTATCTTCGCTTCCACAACTTTGCCCTTTGCATTACTGAGAGTAGCAGGCTTGCGATTAATCACTATGTATTGCGCAATTCCCCACAAATTGGAAATAGTCCAGTAAAGCACCAAACCGCTAGGCATAACCGCGCTGAACACAAACATCATCGCTGGCATCATCCACACCATCATTTTTTGATTTGGATCTGTGATAGTTTGCTTTGTTTGGAACCAAGTGCTAACAACCATTAAGAATGGCAAAATAGCAATGCCTTCGGGCATAATATATGGAATGCTTATTCCACTCCATATAACATCGCTTTTTGATAAATCTCTAATCCACCCGAAAAACGGAGCCTCTCGTAGTTCTATAGCTCTGCCCAAAACCACAAACAAGCCTATGAAAATAGGCATTTGCAAAAGCATTGGCAAACAACCCGAAAGCCCACTGAATGGAGAAACTCCGTGCCGAGCGTAAAGTGCCATTATCTCCTGTTGCTGAGCGCGCATATCGCCTCTGTTCTTTGCACGAATTGCATCTAATTCAGGTTTTAAAGCCATCATTGAACGGGTGGAGCGAAGCTGTTTAAGGGCGAGTGGGGTAGTGACAACTTTTACCAAAATGGTTAAAAGAATAATGGCTATGCCATAGTTTGGAATTATGGAATAAAATGCGTTCAGTATTTGCAAAAGCAATCCGCACAGCCAAACAAACCATTTATCCGCACCACACCATTCCCAACCGCTGACGATAATTTTTTCATAGCCTTCGCCCATAGCCCCTATTTCTTTCCAATGCAGAGGCAAAATGGAAAAATCAAGAGCTATGGAATCTGCGGTCATGTTATCGCTTATTGTTAAAGCGTAAGTGCCAGGGTCTTTTTCATTTTTCTTTTCTTTTATGGGTTCGGCTCCAAGTGCAGCCTCGCTTTCTCCATTGAAGTTTATTACTGCGGCGATGTATTTTCTGCGAAGCCCAAACCACAAGGCTTTGCCTTGGTCACGATTGAACCAAGTTTGCTTTGCCGGAGTTTCTCGTGCCACGTTGTAGGTGTTGTTGAAAATAACTTCGCTGAACAGATAACTCATACCAAAAGAACTAGCGGTTGAAATTTCCTCAGTTTCTTTCATTCCACCTTTCCAGTTAAGTGTATATAGCTTTGGGGCAAAGCCCTTTATTCTGGTTAAATGCCCAATTGAATGTCCGTCTTTTGTGAATTTGTATTCCCTAACAACTGCTCTGCCTTTTTCGTCTCGCCATTCAAAAGCGACCTTTGCGGAATCTTTTACGATAATTGCATCTGGAGACTGGGTGGAGAAAACAACGCTTCCAAAATCCGCATTATCAAAACTTATGCTCAAAGCTCCGGCTTCTGTGTTTTGGAGCAGTTCGGGAAAATTTCCAGCTTTGTCTGCCAATGTTTTTGGTACTATGCTCGTGATTTTTGCTCCGTTTGCATTTAGCTTAACAAAAAATTTCTCCGTTTCAACAAGAATTTCCCTTTGGCTTGGTACCTCCGCTATCTCAACTGTTGCTTCTGCTACATCTTGGGCTGCAAAGGGAGACTCTTCCGTTGTTGCAACTGGGTTTGCAGGAGGCGTTGCAGAAGGAGAAGCCGTAAGTTCTGGAACTCCCAAATCTGGTTTTTCTCCTTTTATAGCGGCAAGCGAATCTTGCTTTGCTTTTTCCGTAGCGAGTTCCATTGCCTTTCTTTGCAATTCGGCTTGCGCAAGCTCTTGTTGTTTATTTGAATTATGTATTGACCATACAAACAAGAGAACTAATAATATTATGCCTATGGCGGTGTTTTTACTCATCGTGAAAGGAATATAGAAAATGCTTTTTCTATATTAAACTCCAAATGAAATTAAGTTTTCAAATTCTAACTTTGCTCGCAATGCTCGCACTTTCTGCCTTTGCAGAAGATGTTTGCGGCATGATAGACGTTCCTATTACTTGGACAAAAGAAAAATCGCCATATCGCGTAACGGGAGATATTCAAATTCCGCCAGCTTCAAGGCTAACTATAGAGGCTGGCGTTGAAGTGCTGATTGTGCCTGGGGAGGCTTGCGGCGAAACAAAGCAGCTGGATTGGTCGGATTCAACATTCATAAGCATAAAAGTAGCTGGGGCATTAATCATAAAAGGGACAGACAAAGAACCTGTGCGAATTTTGCCGGAAAATCATGTAAAAGGAAAAATTCAGTGGGATGGAATAAGGGTGCTTTTAAAAAATAAAGAATCCGTTAACATAGAATACCTGCACGTAATGGGTGCGCACAAGGGAATAAACGCTGCTTATAGTATGTTCAATGTGGGAAACTCGCTTTTTATGGGCAACAATACGGGAATTTGGATTGAAAATGAAGGTGATTTATCCATTTACAACTGCATGTTCACCGAAAATTTGAGCGCTGGTATTTATATAAGCAATTCGCGCCCTTCAATAGCTGCAAATATTTTTTACAAAAATTCAACTTTTGGAATATTGTCGGATTCTCGCAAAAGCCTGCGCATAGAGAGCAATCTTTTCTTTGCGAATTTAGATACTGATTGCCGTTATTGCCCCGCTGGAACAACCAAAATAGTAAAAGAAGAAAATGGGGCATTCAAAGACAAATTCGAAAACATCTTTTCAGACCCTATTTTTGTTGGTAGCGACAAAGAAAAAATTATGGAGAAAAATGATATAAACCTACCAACTCCCAAAGAAAATATTAGAGACACATCACTGCAAAAAGTATATGAAACATCTACGGGTAAGCCACAGCAGGCTGCTGCTAACCCAAGCCCTCCTCGACCTTTTACGCTCTCCAAATATTCCCCAGCCATAAACGCTGCTCCAAATACAGATTTTTTTAAAGACGAAGATGGCAGTAGAGGCGATATTGGAATTTATGGCGGCAGAGCTGGCAGAGTAAACAAGTCTATAAGTATGTGATATGACTAAAGAGCCTTTGAGTGCAGGTGTTTTGGCTATGAATTTTTTAAACGAATTTATAAGCCAAGAACAAAAAGATGTATTTGTTTTGGAAAAGCACAAAGAAAAAATTTTACCGGAGAAACTGCAAGAAAAAGTGCAAATCATTAATTTGAGTAACGGAAATCTCTTGTTGAAAGCATCTTCTTCAGTTTGGAGAGCAGAAACAATGGCAATAAAAAGCAACATAATAGCCGCTTGCAATAAAATTTTGGGCAAAATTACTGTAAATAGCGTTAAAATAGGATAACAATTACCCTACAACTCTGTTTCTGCCCGTATTCTTTGCTTCGTATAATTTTTGGTCTGCTGATTCAATAAAATCATTGCAATTACTGCCTATTTTTGGAGTTTCGCAAACTATGCCTATGCTTACGGTGATTTTGCCCGCTTTTTCCATAGAGATTCTTATATCTTCTGCTATTTTCCTCGCACCCTCTATTTTTGTGTTTACCAGAACAATGCAAAATTCCTCTCCGCCAAACCTTGCCACAAAATCAGAGGTTCTGTTTAAACATTTGCTGAATATTTGCGCAGATTCTCGCAAAAGAATATCTCCTTCCAAATGCCCATAGGTATCGTTATATTTTTTGAATTTGTCCAAATCCAGCATTAAGAAACTTAATGGATATTGCCCCCTTGTAGCTCTGTTCCATTCATCTTCTATTCTCATATTGAAAAATCTTTTATTTGGAATTTTAGTGAGTTCGTCTAAAAGGCTAGATTCTATATAAGACTGCATATTTTTATCCACTGGCTTTAATATATACGATATAAACATATTGAAAACAACAAAAGCCAAAGCCATAAGCAATAACAATGCAAAAAACACTATGCTTGCTTTCTCGTGAATTATAGTTTTAATGTTCACTTCGTTTTTAGATACCAAATACAAATTCACGCTTCCAACACTGCTTATTGAATAATGATTTTTGCCAAAATACAATATCTCGCTTGAATCTTTACCTAAACTTAAAGCGCTTTCATAAACTTCTTCACCCATTGGACCAAACAATTCCATTATAGTTTTTTTCTCTTTGGCAATTTTTTCATTTGCAGCACCTATCACAACTCCATCTTTGCCAAAAAGATAAACGTTTTCGGGCAAATCAAGTTCATTCATAAATTCAGTAAGAGAGTACCTGCTGCCTACAGTTCCTATAGCTTTGTTCTCATAATAAACAGGATAGTTTATGTATAAATCATAAATTTGGCGGGTTAAATAATCAAAATCTACTTTTATAAGCGGAGGGTTTTCATATTTCAAAGTTTCAAAAAACCAAGAATGCTTGGGATTGGAAGGACTGTATTTTTCCATAAACTGCTCATTTACATAGTAGTTAGAATCTTTAAGGCTTATCCAGCTTATCATTTTGTTTTGAAAAAACTCTTTATGCTCATTGAGCATAATAAAATATTCTCTCTTACAATGTTCATTGCTTGGATCTAAAAAATAATGTTTTGCCGGAGTTGAGCTGGCAAAGATTTTTGTCAAGAGAATTTCCTTTTCTAGCTGCGCACTTATTATTGTCCGCTTTGTGTTCATAGTTTGCTTTAGCTCTTTCATGGAATTTTCGCTTAAAACTCTACGCATAACAAAATAATATGCAAAAGAACTGCCCAAAGCTATCACTATAAAAAATAAAACAGAAAACAAGACAATGGCTTTTCGCAGAGGTATTTTAAAAAGATTTTGCCTGTCTATTTTATTTGCAACATACTCTGCGTATTCAGCCATAAATGTTCTCCACTAACCTCTCCAAGGCATCTGTACAAGCACAGGCATAATTGCTTGGGCTACCGCTTGCCTGCCAAGCATAAGAAAGCCCGCTTGAACTGTTGAGAACGTGAATGTTTCTCTTAAAACCGCCCTCACGCAACGCTCCCATAACCGCTTTTGCCTCCCCACCTTGCCCCCCAGGTACGCCCGGAATAGAAACACCCGGAATCAAAAAAGGAATTTCCTTTTTTTGCACAGATATAAAATTAGTAATTTCTGCAAGTTCGTGTGTATTTGTTGCACCCACAACCGCACCGATGCTGCCATTATCCCATTCAAGGATTTTCTTTGCAACGGATTTATATGCTTTTTTATTTTCGCTTGCAAGTTCTAAGTCTTGGAAATCTTCTGCGCCTTTGTTTGAAGTGCGGAGTAAAACGTAAACTCCGTTTTCCTCTCTTAAAAAAGGTTTAACTGAATCGCTACCCATCCAAGGACTAACAGTCACGGCATTTGCACCATAAACATCAAAAGCAGCTTTTGAATAAGCCTCGCTGGATTTGCCAATATCTCCTCTTTTTGCATCTAAAATCACGGGCATTCCTTCTTTGCGATATGTTGCTATTATCTCTGCCAAAACTTGCATAGCTAAAATGCTAACACATTCATAGTAAGCGCTATTGGGTTTCACAACGGCAGGTTTCACATTTCGTTTCAAAAATTCTTCCAAAATATCAAAATAAAATTTGCGAATTTTATCTTCCGGTGTGCTTGCCTCTGCTGGAATTAGCGAAAGAACAGGATCCAGCCCAAAACAAACGGGGTTTTTACAGGCTTCTATGCGAGATTCAAGGAAAGAAGCAAATGACATAAGGTGTAAGGTAGAAATTCTATTTATTATATAATCGGGAATATATCTCAATAAAGGAGTTTAGGGGTAGTTCTTCTGCTCTTGTGTTTTGGCTAAGATGCAAACTTTCAAGTATGCTTAAAGTTTTTTCCTTATCGCAAAATGCGAGCAGGGAATTTGCCAGCGTTTTTCTCTTTTGCGAAAATGCAGCCTTGATAAATTCAAAAAAAATTTCGTCTGTGTTTATCGGTTTTTCCAAAGGCTCAAAGATGATGGTTGCGCTGTTCACTTTTGGCCTTGGGCTAAAATGCTCTGGGCTTATTACCCTCACTATGCGGCTGGTGGCATAGCAGGCACAAAATACAGAGAGGCTTCCGTAGCTTTTTGTTCCAGCTTTTGCTGCAATTCGCTCTGCGACTTCTACTTGTGTCATAAACATACAGCCTTTTATTTTTGATATGTGCGGTAATATATGCGTGATTATCGCAGTTGCCATATTATATGGCAAGTTGCCAGCTATCCAAGAATTAGGATGTTCGCAAACCCATTTTTCAATATCGAACTGCAAAAAATTCTGATGTACAAGGTTGAAATTTTTATTGTTTTTGAATTTATCCTTCAATTTCGGAATACAAAAATTATCTATTTCCACAGCGGTTAAGTTTGAGCATTTTGAGAGCAGCCACTGCGTCAAGGCTCCGTGCCCAGCTCCCACTTCCAAAATACAGTCTTGCGGGCAGCAAGGCAAATCGTCTGCAATTTTTTTAGACATTTCTGTATCTAAGAAATTTTGTCCGAACCTGCGCCGAGTTTTTATGTTGGGTATTGAGGTCATTTTGAGATTGAAAGGTAGAAAAATTTTCTATCTTTCTTACCATTAGGGAATATTCTTTACCTACATTCCAGTCGCCCTAATGCAAACTGTAAAATTAGGAGATTGCGTTATGGGTAAAAAGGAAACCGTAAATGTGCAAGGCAGGGAAATTGCCATTCAACAAAATGCAAATGGCGATTATATCTGCATAACAGACATCGCTAAATTCAAAACCGCCGAACCAAATACCGTAATTAGCAACTGGATGAGAAACAGAAATACAATAGAATATCTAGGTGTTTGGGAATGCCTATACAATCCAAATTTTAAACCCATCGAATTCGAGGGGTTTAGAAAAGAAGCTGGATTAAATGCCTTTACTCTATCTCCGCAAAAATGGATTGAAAAAACCAATGCCATTGGCTTAATTTCAAAATCAGGCCGTAACGGAGGAACTTATGCTCACAAAGACATTGCTTTCAAATTCGCAAGCTGGATTTCTATAGAATTTGAATTATACCTAATCAAAGAGTTTCAGCGACTCAAAGAAGAAGAACAAAAACAACTAGGCTGGTCGGCAAAGCGAGAACTTGCAAAAATAAACTACCACATTCACACCGATGCCATTAAACACAACCTTATTCCAGCAAAGCTCACACCACAACAAACCTCCATTATATACGCCAACGAAGCCGATGTCTTAAACGTAGCTCTCTTTGGAATGACAGCAAAGCAATGGCGAGATAAAAATAACGATTTGAAAGGAAATATAAGAGATTATGCTTCTATAAATGAGTTAATCTGCCTTTCAAATATGGAAAACATAAATGCTGTGTTGATAAATGACGGTATTCCACAAAAAGAACGGCTCATAAAATTAAATGGAATAGCCATTCAACAAATGAGTATTCTAAATGAAGCAGAGAATAAAAAACTTTTGAGATAGGATTTACGCTCTATTATTCTCCGTCATCTTGTAATTTCAGCCTTAAAGATAGAAAATACGTAGGGGTAACCCTTTGCCCTAAATGCGCAATCTTTCTATATTATACATTATGAATAACTCATCATTCACTCCGCAAGGTTGGATATCGCCCTTTTTTACCAAAGAGGCGTATGGAAAATATTTGGAAGAAAATGATTATGTTCATAACGATAGGCTTCGCCCAGAGGGTCAGGATATTTTTGATTGGTTAATGGAAGACCAAAAAATCCTTGATATTGGTGCCGATGGAATGACAATGAAAGAAACTTTGGCTATGTTAAAATAATGGCAAACAACCCAGCGGATTTTTTCTATATTATTTCTAAATATGACTTTTGGTAATAAAACAACATTTTTAGCGGCAATTTTAGTCCTTGTCTTGACATTCACCCTTTCCTGCTCATCAGGTGGTGGCGATGACAATGCCCAGATTTCCAGCAGTTCTTTGCGGCAAAAAAGTTCGTCTTCTTCTGTTCGAAACAGTAGCGGTAGCGAGCAAAGCTACGAGTATTGCATTATAGCAGGCAATACCTGCCTGACAGGTCCTTTTACACCGTCAGCACTTGCACTGGTCAGTTGAGCAATAGTTGCCCTAATGGTTCAAGCCCAAGCGGTAGCAGCAGTTCTGTGCAGAGTAGTAGCTCAAATGGTTCTAGCAGTTCGTCATTGCAGAGCAGTAGCTCATCTGTAGCTTCGTCAAGTTCAACGCCTAGTAGTTCATCTTCACCTAGCGGTGGGGGCGGTAATTGCCCAAATGCCGTGACAGGTAACGGCACCGTATCTTGTGGTGGTAAAACCTACAAGACCGTTAAAATTGGCAACCAAACTTGGATGGCGGAAAATTTGAATTATGCCGTTGAAGGTAGCAAATGCTATGGCGAAGGCGGTGAGGTGTATGAAGACAGAAAAGGTTCGATTACATTATCAAACGCTCAAATACAAGCCAACTGTGCCAAATACGGCAGATTGTATGACTGGTCAGCGGCTATGGGCATAGATGCAAAATACAATAGCCAGATGTGGAACGGAAGCGATGTGAATCACAGAGGCATTTGTCCCAGCGGCTGGCATTTGCCAAGCGAAGATGAATGGAAGGCGTTGGTGTCATCGGTAGGCGGTTCCTCAACAGCGGGCAAGCATTTGAAGACAAAAGAAGGCTGGAATAGTTGCGGCCCTACAGGTTCAGACAAGGATTATCTGTGCGAGGACACCTATGGCTTTTCCGCCCTTCCGGGTGGCGGCTGCAAGTATGGTGTCTATTTCAGCAATGTCGGCGACAGCGGCGACTGGTGGAGTGCCAGTGAGTTCAGTGAGATCCGTAGCGACGACGGTTACATCATGAATATATACGCTTACATCATGAATATGTACTACGCCTCCGAGAACGTGTTCGGGGGCGGCGGCGATAAGAGTCTCTTGTTCAGTGTTCGTTGCTTGCAGGATTAATTTCACATTTAGGGCGACCGCGAGGGTCGCCCCTAAAAACATATCATTGTATTATTCTGTAAATTCTTTAATTCTGAAAAATAGGTATAACGGACACTTGGTAAAGATTTTGTATATGGACGTTTTTCATTGTTCTGTTTATTCTGGTTCAGACAAAGGAAATTTTACTCACCCTGCAATTTTCACTTCGTGTGCAGGGTTCGCCCTTCGGGCTGTCCTACGGACATTAAAAATTTTCTAACAATGCCTGTTTTCTTGACAAAACTTTTGGACAGGCACAAACGCCTATCTAATTTGCGTTTCGCTGGCGAACAGCCGTAGGCTGGTCATTTTTTTCTATATTCTCCCATACAAATGCCAATAATAATACTCTTATTTCTAGCAGCCAGCTTGCTTTTTGCCCAAAAAACTCCGGCAGACATTGTTGCTGCGCAACAACAGCGTACTCTTGACTCTCTGAGGTTGGAAATAGATGCTCTTAAAAAAGTTCGAATGGAAAAAGCAAATCAATTGGAAAAAGCAGAAGCGGCTCGTTGGCAAAAACGCTATATGCAAAATCAGGAAAATACGGAATACCAAAACGAAACACGGCTTTTAGAAGGGCAATACTCAAAAGTTTCAGATAATATGTCTAGGGCGGCAACAGAACTCGGTGCGCTTCGCAATTTGGCTTTGGAACAAAAAGAAAAAGCAACGGCAACAAAAAATGCCTTGGATAATTTCAATTTGCAGGTTAAGCAGGCAATAGATAAAAGCATTGAGGAAATCCCACAAGATTTCCCTGCGAAATTGGAAGAACGCCTGCTGAATTTCGCAAACAACCCGCCAGACATCAAAACCTACTTTCAAGACAGGCAGAGCAGGCTTAAACTGACGGAATCTCAGGAACTCTCCTTAAAAGATTCCTATCGTTTAAGACTCGGAACAGTGTTTTTCGCAGATGCTGATTTGCAGAACAACGACGTTAAAGCTGTTATGAGAACCGGAACGCTTTCTGGAAAAGTTTTTGAATGGCGTTCCGCACTTTCAAAAGAATTTTCCGCAGATATAAAGCAAAGCGTTTTAAGTGCGCAGCAAAAATCGGATTCCGCTTGGATTCCAATAGATGTTTTGCAAACAAAAGCCGTTATGGGGGCAAGCACAAATTCTGTTGAGCAAACATACTCGCAAAAATTTTTGTCTTGGTTCAAAGCGGGTGGGCTTGTGATGTACCCTCTTGCGCTGGTTGCTTTGGCGGCTTTGCTCATAGCCTTGGAACGCCTGTTTGTGCTGGGGCACAGAGGGCATGTTTCAAAAACATTCACACGCAAACTTCAAGAGCTAATAAAAAACAACCATATTGAAGAGGCTAAAACCTTGTGCAAAAAACAAAAAACCAGCCTTGGAAAAATTTTAGCGGCAATAGTTGAAAATGCTTCAAACTCAAAATCCGAGGCGCAAAAAGATTTGCAGAGAGTGATGCTCACCGAGCAATCCAAACTGGAAAAACGCATGGGATTTTTAGCGGCACTTGGCACGGTGGCTCCTTTGCTCGGTCTTTTGGGCACCGTTACTGGAATGATATTGCTGTTTCAGGTTATTACCCAAGTTGGCACAAACGATGCCAGAATTTTGGCAGGTGGAATTTCCGAAGCCTTAATAACAACTGAAACAGGTTTGATAATCGCAATTCCAATTATGCTGTTCCACGGCAAACTTAGCGAAACCCTTGACTATATAACAACAGAGATAAGAATCCAAAGCCTTGCAGTTTTGAATTCATTGTGGAAAGACTAATTCGTTTGGTGCTACGGCGTAGTGAGTTCTACAAAAGTCGCATACCACATCTAAAACCTCGTTCTTTTGCTTTATGTCTCTTATCTCACATTCGTGCAAACCAGAGAGGCTTGTCATGACTCTTTCGCGGTTGCACGGGCAATAAGCCTGCGGAATAACCTCTTTGACAATTTCTATTTCATAAGGACCACGCAACTCGTCTGCCAAATCTTCTATTTTATATTCACTGCCATTGTAAAAATTTTTCAAATTCGGCAAATTGCGAATGACGGCATCCATAATTTCCAAATCTTTTTCTTTTGCATCTGGATATGCTTCCACTAAAAAACCTGCTGCAAAATTCAGTTTGCCAGAATCTTCTTTGGAAAATTCCGCTAAAATTCCAGCCGCACTTTTTGTTTGCTCGGATTGATGCAAATAGGCGGTTAAATTAACTCCCATTTGTACACTTGGTGCTTCCACAATACTTTCCTTTACTCTCTGCGCTTTTTCGTTAAGTTGAATAACACTTAGGTTTTGTGGAGTTATCAGCGGTTCATCTGCACCAATTCTCTGCAAATCGCTTTGAGGAATCATAGCCCGAATAAGCCCTTGCGGAGTGGAATCTGCTTGTGCAAAATGCAAGTCTCCATCCATGTTCACACGCAAACTAACAGTGCCTGGGAATTTTAACCCACTTGAAAGCAAGAGCGAAGCTATGGATATCTCTGCCATAAATTGCAAAGCATAATTTTTAGCATTGTGTTTAGAGCCAATTTCATTCATCGCATCTTTTATGGAAATAAGCACAAACCTCAGCGGAGCTTGTTTTCCTGTTGCTCTTATTATTATATCGGACATTTGGGGAATGTAGAAAATTATGGGAATTACATACTTTAGTCACCATATCTTCCTTATCAATATGGATATATAAAGTCCGACAAGAAATTTTTAACAGATTGGCTTGACGAAAATATTGACGGCAAAGACAACCCTAGACTTTATGGCAAGCTATTGGTACTTCGGGCATTTTTTTATTCCTGGGGGCTTGGTCGACACATCATGGTGGTAATCTGGAAACTTATCATTAAGTTGTTTGCATTGCGTTCCGTTAAATGCTTCATCTAACTCATAACATTTAACTGCCTCCGAAGAACAATTCCATCTCGAGTCTAGCATGCATACTACGCAATAATTCATATTGGGTGCCCGGCCTTTGTAGCCTAAAGCCTTCAATACCTCGTAGCAGCCTGTGGTGAATGACATAACAAGCATTGCGCTTGCGACTAATGCGATTTTCATCATTTTATTCATAATGTACTCCTTATGTTTTATGTAATATAAAAATTTTTAGCGATTTTGTCAAGGGTGAAGGAGGATGTGGTGACTAAAGTATGTAATTCCCAAAATTATTTTTACTCACCCTGCCAACATCACTTTGTGGGCAGGATTTTTTCTATATTATTCCCAGTGAACTTGCATGGCAAAAAAATTTTGCTCGGAGTGACGGGCGGCATAGCGGCTTACAAGGCCCCAGAGTTGCTTCGCATTTTGCAAAAAAGAGGTGCGGAGGTTCGTGTGGTAATGACTACCGAAGCCACTAAAATTGTTGGGCAAACAACTTTTGCAGCTCTTTCAAATTTCCCAGTTTACACAGAAACCGCCGCCATAGATTCAAAACCATTTCAGCACATAGATTACCCTCGCTGGGCAGATATTTACATAATTGCCCCCTGTTCCGCAACAAGTTTAGCTCGTTTTGCCTCTGGCACGGGCGAAGAACCTGTATCTCTTTGCTTTTTGGCAATGCAGGGTGAAAAGTGGGTTGTTCCAGCAATGAATTGCGTTATGTTCAACTCACCAGCCGTGCAGAGAAATTTGCAAACCCTCCGCTCTTGGGGGGTTAAAATTGTGGAACCCGCAACCGGGCATTTAGCTTGCGGCGAAGAGGGAGCAGGGAAGTTCCCAGAACCAGAAGACATTGCAGATGAGCTTGAATTTTTTGCGGCAAAGAAGAATAAAACCCTGCTGATAACTATGGGACGTACCCAAGAATCAATAGACCCTGTTCGTTATATATCAAATAAATCAAGTGGGAAAACTGGTGTGGCAATAGCAAAAGAATTTTTGCGTAATGGCTGGCAGGTTATAGCAATTTGCGGACCAATGGAAGCAAAACTGCCAAAGCAATGCGAAATAATAGAAGTAAAAAGCGCAAAGGATATGAATAATTCAGTGCTTAAAATGCAAAAAAAAGCAAACGCCATTGTGCACTGTGCTGCCGTTGCAGATTACCGCCCCAAACAAACAGCAGTTCAAAAAGTGAAAAATAGCAGAGCGATGCAAAAATTGGAATTGGAAGAAACTCCAAATATTTTGAAAAACACAATTAAAAACAAAGTGTCAAAACAAAAAATAGTATCTTTTGCGCTGGAAACAGAAAACGCTTTGCAAAATGCCAAGAAAAAATTTGAAGGCGGTGGCATAGATATTTTAGTTGTGAACACAGCGGATAATTTTGGAAAGGATAAAGTTGAATATGCAATTTTAAGCAAAAATAGCCAAAGCGCAAAACTCGCTCTTGGCAGCAAAGAAGAACTCGCTTCGCGGGTGTTTGAGGGGTTGAATGCCTAAATTTCTTCTACCACTTGCGTTCCTAGCCTTGTGCGCTTGCAAAGAAAAAAACAACGTAAGCAATTACGATGCTCTTGCCCTTGTTTATGCAGAACTCCGTTTAGCAACACAGGAATATGGAGAGACAGAAAATGGCAGGGCTATTCGTTTTCAAATTTTGGAAAAACACGGGTTCTCTGCAGATAGCTTTGAAATAAAAACAGAAGAATTGAAAGAAAAACCTGAAAAATGGTTGATATTTCAAAAAACTGTTATTGATATTTTAGATTCAATTGCAAAACCAGATTCAGTCGCAAAACCAGATACCATTGTCAAAAAAGATACTATTGCAAAATGAAAATTCTACTACCAATTTTAACAATTTTCGCCTGCTTTAGCTTTGCAGGGCAAGGAGTATCTTACAAAGAGGCAATAGAAGGCAACAAAAAAAATGGCAAACCTATTTTGCTTGAATTTTACGCAGATTGGTGCATTCCTTGCATTGAAATGGAAAAAACAATTTTTAAAGACCCTGCTGTGATAAAAGAACTCAAAAATAATTTTTACTTTGTTCGCCTAAACACCGAAAAAGAAGAACAAATTTTTTGCGAAGGCGAAACACTGCCTATTCTAGACTGCGTAGAACTCTGGGAAATTCAAGGCATTCCCGCTTTTGCCGTTTTAGACAAAAACGGAAGTTTAAAACACATCACAACCGGCACTTTTGAAAAGCAAACATTTTTGAACTTCTTAAAAGCGATAAGGAAAAAATGAAGTACATTTTTTGGTTAAGCCTTATTTTACTAACGCAAGTATATATTCTCTACCCGCTAACGCTACGCCTACTTTCACTTTTTTTTAAAAAACCTAAAAATAACCATCCTACGGATGTTCGCCAGCGAGTAAGTAGCGAACAGGCGTCTGAAAATTCTGGTCCAGACAATGTTTCAATAATAATCTCCGCACACAATGAAGAGGAAATTATTGAGCAGAAAATTTTGAATACTCTGGCTTTGGATTATCCAAAAGACAAAATGGAAATTTGGATAGGAGATGATGGCTCTATGGACAAAACCTCAGAGATTGTGCAAAAATTCAGCGAAGTGCATTTGTTCAGAAAAGAAAAAAACGAAGGAAAAGCTGCTATGCTTAACGATTTGTGCAAGGCAGCAAAAGGTGATTTTTTTCTTTTTAGCGATGCAAATACAATGATTGAAAAAAACGCATTGAAAAATTTAATACCAAAATTTACCGATGATGGCATAGGATGCGTTTGCGGCCAGCTTTCTCTAAAAGATGAAAGTGGTTCTGCTTTGAGCAAAACGGAAAGTTTCTATTGGAAAGGGGAATCTAAATTGAAAATGCTGGAAAGCCGTTTTGGAGCGGTTATGGGGAGCAATGGGGCATTATATGCAATTCGTGCAGAATTATATCCAGTACTTCCAACACATAAAACCATAATGGACGATTTTTACATAACGGCAAAAATTTTGATGAAAAACTATTCCTGTGTGTTTTGCGAAAATGCCATTGCTTTTGAAAATACATCTGTGTCAAAATACGGAGAATTCAACCGCAAGGTTCGTATTGGCAGAGCCAATTTCAATTTTCTTTTCACATTTTTTCCTCTGCTCACTCCTTTGCGGCCAATGAGAGCATATATGTTTTTATCGCATAAATTGCTGAGGTGGTTAAGCCCATTTTTGCTTTTAGTGCTTTTTGCAAGCAGTATTCAGTTAATTGAAGCTCATATATTTTACGCAGCATTTTTAAGCATTGAATTTTTGTTTGCCATCGCTGCATTATTTGGCGTGCGGGTGTGCAATTATTTTTTAAGTATGAATTTTGCTTTGTTTCTCGGTTTTTGCAAATCCTTTTTCAAAGAAAGCGGTGGTGCTTGGAAAAGGGAAGAACGTCAAAAATGAAATCCGGCTTCAACGTTTATTCCCTTGTTGAGTGTTGGTTGCATAACAAAATAAGCGGGGCTGTCAAAATTGTGAAGCATTGCGTCAACTCCTGCATCTGCAAGCGAATAGAGATAAAATAATGTTATTGACCAAATATACTGATTCCTTTTTTTTCTAAAAAACAAAATATCTTCTTCTGCAATGCTTATTCTCACGTCATCTTCTGCTTTTTCTGCCACCCGTAATTTCATTAAGTGATATTCCACCATTTTTTGCCGTGAGTAATAGCTAACCGCACTACCCAGCAAACCCATGTAAAGCAAGCCTGCCTTGCCGTATTCGTGGTTGTAAATTTGCCCCCAGCCCGGAACCAGAGCTGCTCGCCAAATGGCAGAGGTAGCGGAATGAGTTTCTGTATTACGTTCTTGATTGTTTTTCCAAATTCCATAAGCGTCAAAGATGCCGTAAATGTGAAGTCCAGCAAGCCAAGCAAATTCAGATGTCCATAAATCTCTTGAAGCTCTTTTTTTAGATAGCTCTTTTGATAAAATTCTCGTGTGCATTTTTTTACTTACTTCCCATTTTCCCAATTCATATTCATAATCTGAAGAATCACTATACAAAGCAATTAGGTCTCTATAATAAGAAACGGAGTCTCTGTATGCACTTATATTTCTGTTGAAAATTTTATTTTGCCTAAATTTATTGTAAAAAGTTTCGTAAAGCAAAGCCGTTTCAAAGGCAAATAAAAAGCCTCCTCTAACATAATGCCCTGTGTAAAACTGCCCACCGCCTGGAAAGAAAAAAGAGGTTGAAAGTACCATAGCCAGATTATGATTCTTAGTTTCAATATCCCAGTCATATCTTTTCAAAGTATCTATAGCCAGAACGCCGGTGTTGCTTTGGGCAAAAGCGAGTGAGGTAAAAAGAAGTAAGATAAATATTCTCAAAAACACTAAAGTATCTCCCATCCAACGGAAGTAACGTGCTCTTCGCCTCTGATTTTGTTAATTAGCGTTTCTGCTGTTTCGTCTCGGCGATTGCCGTAGATATTCATTTTTGCTGTGATTTGAGACTTGCCACCCTCAATATCCTTGCTCTCTAAATCTATAAGAATCAGTTTCAACGAAGAAATGTGACTCATAATTATAGAACGGATAAGCATTTTTTTATTGTCATCGCATACAGCCATAATCTGATAACATTTACCTGTTTCATCAAATATGGGATTGATTTTATTTGAAATGGGTCTTAGAATAACATTAACGGTAATCAACAATACAGTTGCCAAAAATGCGTACAAGATATATCCTGAGCTTGTTAAAACGCCAATAGCCGCCGTACACCATATTGTAGCTGCCGTATTTAAGCCACGTACATTCACGCCATCTTTGAAAATAATACCGCTACATAAAAAACCCACGCCGGTCACGATTTGCCCCGCTACCCTTGTCTGATCGTTTGTTTCCATAATAAGGGAGAATATAACAAAAATACTTGAGCCTAAACTTACAAGCGCGTTAGTACGGATTCCAGCGGGATGACCTGTTAATTGTCTTTCAAACCCAATTAGAAATCCAAATAATATAGATGACCCGATTCTGATTATGAAATCTAATAAAGTCATATTATCAAACCTCATTCTCGAAAAAATATCTCTGGCTAGATTGTCCAGGTTCCTGTTTTCTCTCGTACTTGCCGCTTGGGGTTAAATAACTTGCTTTTTCGTTGTCTGCGAGCATAATTTCTAGCATTTTGCTTATTCTAGTTCTAATTTTTTTATCAATTACTGGAGTTGCTATTTCTATGCGCTTGGCTGTGTTTCTGGTCATTAAATCTGCGCTGGAAATGTAAATTTCGGGGTCTTTGCTGCCAAAGCTGTAAATGCGGCTGTGTTCCAAAAAACGCCCTATTATGCTCTTGATTTCTATGTTCTCGGTTTTGCCAGAAAATCCCGGCAAAAGGCAGCATACTCCGCGCACGATTAAGCTCACTTTCACGCCTGCTATGGATGCACGGGTGAATGCCTTTATAAAATCTATATCGGTTAAGCTGTTCATTTTGCATATTATTCTGGCTGGCTTGCCCATTTCGGCAAGGGCAGTTTGTTCCTTTATTTTTTGCAAAAGCCCTTCTTTAAGGGTTTTAGGCGCAATGAGGAGTTTGGTGCAGTTAAAATTAACATCTCCCATAGACAAATTACGGAAAAAATCTGCGGCATCGGAACCTATATCATCGTCTGCCGTTATTATGTTCAAATCGGTATATTGCTTGGAAGTGCTTTCATTATAATTGCCAGTGCCAAGATGTGTTATATAAGAAATATTGTCGCCTTCTTTTAAAATGAGCAACGTTATCTTTGAATGGACCTTGTAATTGCCAACGCCATAAATAATGGTGCAGCCTGCCTCCTTTAACACCCCCGCAAAGTGCAAATTATTTTCTTCATCAAAACGGGCGGCTAGTTCTATTATGGCAGTGACCTCTTTGCCATTGCGACTGGCACGGCGCAGAGCCTCTATTATTCTGGATTGTTTGTCAATCCGGTAAATTGTGATTTTTATATCAATAACACGCGGGTCTGTGCTGGCAGAATCTAGTAAATCCAAAAAAGTTTCCATGCTGTCAAAAGGATAAGATAAAAATAAATCACTGGCGCGAACACTATCTATCACAGATTTTGGTTTTGGTAGTGAAATAATTCGGCTTTTAAATGGCGGATATTTAAGTTTTGCGATTTTATCTTCTGGCAAATATTTCTCTATAGAAAAAAGAAATTTATAATCGAAAAAATATTTTATTATAAAGCATTGGTGAGAGGTAATGCCCAGATGCTTGCATAAAAAATCCTTAATATCTTTGTTGTCGTTGCTTAGTTCAAGCCTAATCGGTGGCAGATTTGTGCGTGAGTCCACTTTGCCTTTCAGCAATTTGGAAAAATCATATTCTGATTCAAAATCCATACTGAATATTTCGGTATCTATATCGGCATTGCGTGTTAATCTTGCAAGAGCTTTGCTTAAAATTTTGTATTTGGAAAACACAGTGTCGGCAAAATAATACACAACATCTTCGGCGAGCAAAACTTTAACGCCAGAAGAAGTTTTTTCAGAGATTAATCTCTCGCATTTGTCTGGAACAGGCAATATGCCAAAAAAATTTTTACCCTTGTGTTCCAAATGGAGAATCACATACATTTCTAAATTGTCAAGGCGTATAAAAGGATGCTTGCTGTCTAAAATCATAGGATTCAGCAGTGGTAATATGTTTTTTTTGAAATGATTTCCAAAATGCTTGCTTATAGTTTTGTTTTTCAAACGTACATTTTCAATATTGATGCCTTCCTTTTTAAGTTCAACAAAAATATTTTCGGCGGCTTGTACTCTTAGCTTGTAAGATTTTTTGCTGTGTTTGTAAATTTCGTCTAATTGCTCAGCAGGTGTTAAATCGGTTTTATTGTCTTTTTCATTTGGAGCGAGTAACATATTGTTGAACAAGCTGCCAACTCGCACCATAAAAAACTCATCCAAATTGCTGGTGAAAATAGAGAGGAATTTGCATTTTTCAAGCAAGGGGTTATTTTGCGAACTTGCCTCTTCTAGAACACGCTCATTAAATTTTAACCAAGAATATTCCCGATTAATGAAATTCTTTTTAATGCACTTGTTCATATTCTAAAATTCCTTTAATTCACTCTCCAAAAGAAATACCTATATCTTTAGCCGCTTTAATCAGCTCATGCTTTGGTGGAACGACTTTTGTTTTCCCAGCAATGTCATCTAATTTATTGGAAGTTATTTTGTCTCCATTGAGTGCCACAGTCACGCCATATTTGCGTTCTATGGCAAGTTTAGCAGCATAAGCTCCAACTTGTGAGCAAAGTACGCGGTCGTAAGGAGAAGGAGCTCCGCCACGCTGGATATGCCCCGGAACAACAACGCGGGTTTCAATATTTAATTTTTCCTCTATGGCTTTGGCTATTCTGTTAGATGCCGTTACTTCACCTCGTTCTCCGCGTTTTTGATAGCGTTCTTTTTTGGTAAGAGTTGCCTCTTCATTATCCATTGCCCCTTCTGCAGCGGCAATTATGCAATAGCCCTTGCTCTTTTTTACGGATTCAACCGCTTTGATAACCTTGTTAATATCATAAGGTATTTCTGGAATGAGTATAATATCTGCTCCGCCGCCAATGCCAGCATAAAGCGTGAGCCAGCCAACTTTATTGCCCATAATTTCAACTATCATTGCACGTCTGTGGCTTGCTGCCGTGGTTTGAATCCTGTCTATGCATTCGGTTGCCACATTTACCGCTGAATGAAAGCCAAAAGTGAAATCTGTTCCCCAAAGGTCGTTGTCTATGGTTTTTGGCAAAGCTATCACGTTAAGCCCTTCACTGGATAAAAGTGCGGCGGTTTTATGAGTGCCTTGCCCGCCCAATATAATTAAGGCATCTAAATCCATTTTGTGATAATTTTCTTTCATTGAGGCAACTTTATGAGCTCCTTCAGCCTGAATTAATTTTTTATATGGTTGGCGAGAAGAGCCGAGTATGGTTCCGCCAGTGTTGAATATATTTGAAAAATCTTCGTGCTTTAAAAGCTTGTATTCGCGGTTTATAAGCCCGGTATAGCCTCCAAGAATTCCATAAATATCAACTTTTGGATCTATTGCAGTAATCGCTTTTTCAAATGCGTATATAACGGCATTTAATCCGGCGCAATCTCCACCGCTTGTAAGTATTCCTATCTTCATAGCCATAATATAGAAGTTTTTTTGTTAAAGAATGATTAAAGCGGTGTTAAGAAAATATTAACACAGCCCTTTTTAAACTTGAGCACAAGCGGTCTATCTCCCAAGGCTCTGTATAGGCGGCAAAACTAGCCCTTAAAGTAGCGACTATGCCAAAACGCTCCATTGTGGGCTGAGCACAGTGATGACCAGAACGCACGGCGATGCCTTCTTCGTCTAGTATCATGGCAATATCGTGGGGGTGAATGTGGCTAGTTAGTGAGATTATTGAACCTCGATTTTTTGGGTTGCCGACTATTCGTATGCCCTCTATTTTTTTAAGTTCGGTTAGGGCGTATTCTGTTACTTGCTTTTCGTTGGCTACTATGTTGTCCATTCCTGTTTCGGTTATCCAATCTATTGCGGCGGAGAGGCCTATAACCTCGGCTATGGGAGGCGTGCCTGCTTCAAATCGGGCGGGCGGTGCGGCAAATGTTGTACCTTTAAAAGAAACATTATCTATCATTTCGCCACCGCCTTGCCAAGGTGGCATATTTTCTAAAATTTCTGGTTTGCCGTAAAGAACGCCAACTCCTGTTGGTCCATAGATTTTGTGCCCGCTAAATGCCAAAAAATCGCAATCTAAATTTTTAACAGAAATTTTTGAATGTCCAGCACCTTGAGCTGCATCCACAAGAACTTTGGCTTTGGGTGCGAATTTGCGGATTATAGGTATAATTTCGGCTAAAGGATTTACCGTTCCTATACTGTTGGCTATGTTTGCAATGGCTACGATTTTTGTTTTTTCGCCTAGTAAATTTGAGAGCTCTGATATTTGCAAATCCCCGTTATCATCACAGGGAATAACTTTTATCTTTACTCCTTTTTCTTTGGCAAGCAATTGCCAAGGAACAATGTTTGCGTGGTGTTCCAAAACAGAGAGCAAAATTTCATCGTCTGGTTTAAAATTTGCAAGCCCATAGCTCCAAGCCACCAAGTTTATGCTCTCCGTTGTACCCTTTGTGAAAACTATTGAATTTTCGTTAGGTGCATCTATGAACTTTGCAACTTTCAATCGTGTTTCTTCAAATTTTTGTGTTGTTTGTGCAGAAAGAGCATAAGCTCCTCTTTTCACCGAGGAGTAATGGTTTGTGTAAAAATCGTTCATAGCCTGAATAACGCAAAGCGGTTTTTGCGTTGTTGCTGATGAATCCAAAAAGGCAAGCGGGTGACCGTTTATAGTTTGAGATAGAACAGGGAATTGAGAGCGAATCATCTCCCCGCCGCTTTTGCCTTGTCTCCATACTTCTTAATCAACTCTTCCTGAATGCCGCGAGGCACAGGGGAGTATTTGGAGAATTCCATAGTGAATTCTGCTTTTCCTTGTGTCATTGAACGCAAGTCGGTTGCGTAGCCAAACATTTCGGAAAGGGGAACTTCTGCGATTATTGTGGTGTAGCTTTGTAGTTCGCTGGTTGCTTGGATTGTGCCGCGGCGTTGGGAAAGATTACCCACCACGCTGCCTTGGAATTCGGTTGGAGTTTGAACCTCAACTTTCATAATTGGTTCAAGCACTTGTGCGCCAGCTTTTTGGAAAGCCTCGCGGAAAGCCATTCTAGCGCAAATTTGGAAAGCCATATCAGAAGAATCAACAGGATGGAAGCTACCGTCTTTAACTTCCATCTCTATGCCAACAACAGGGAAGCCTATCAAAGAACCAGCTTCCATGCAGCTTTGAAAACCTTTGTCGCAACTAGGAATATATTCTTTTGGAATACGACCGCCAACAACGGAACTTAAAAAATTGTACACCTTTTCCATATCGCCTTCCACAGGCATTGGGCGCATTTCGCCTATAATTTTTGCAAATTGACCCGAACCACCTGTTTGCTTTTTGTGCGTGTAGTCAAAAGCGGCGGGCTTTGTGATTGTTTCGCGGTAGGCAACTTGCGGCGCTCCAGTTTGAACCTCTACTTTGTATTCGCGTTTCATGCGTTCAACATAAACGTCTAAGTGCAATTCTCCCATGCCTTTGATAACGGTTTGCCCGCTTTCTTTATCCACATAAACTTGGAATGTTGGATCTTCTTTGGTGAAACGGTTGAGCGCTTTTGAAAGGTTTGCCAAGTCGTCTCTGTTTTTTGCCTCAATAACAAGTTCAATAACAGGATTTGGAACGTGCATACTGGTCATGTTCATATGGAGAGTACCATCTGTGAAGGTGGTGCCAGTTGTGCAATCTATGCCAAACAATGCAACAATATCGCCAGCTCCTGCTTCGGTAATATCTTCCATTTGGTCTGCGTGCATACGAACCAAGCGACCAACGTTGACCTTTTTGCCAGTGCTCATATTGGTTATGGATAAACCCTTTTTTAACATACCCTGATATATGCGAACATAAGTGAGCTGACCGTAGCGGTCGTCTGTTAATTTAAAGGCATAGCAAACAAGAGGTTTATCGTCTTTGCTTTCCATTTCGGTTGGTTCTTCATTTTTGTCTATGTTAAGGGCGATGTTTTTAACTTCTGTTGGATTTGGCAAATAATCTGTTACGCCATCTAAAAGTTTTTGAATACCTACGTTTTTGTAAGCAGAACCCATGAATACAGGGGTGATTTTCAAATCTATTGTGGCTTTGCGTATGGTTTCTGCTAGCAAGTTTTCTGGAACATCTTTGCCTTCAAGGGCAAGTTCCATTATGTGGTCGTTGAAATCGGCAACGGATTCTATCATTTTTGTGCGGTATTCAGCCGCTTGTGCCTTTAAGTCATCTGGGATTTCTATTTCTTTAATGTCTTGCCCATTTGCTCCCTCAAAGAGAAAGCCTTTCATTTTAACTAAATCCACAACGCCTTTCAGTTTGTCTTCTAAGCCTATTGGGATTTGCATAACGCAAGGCACGTGGTGCAGTTTTTCGCGGAGTTGATCGGCAACGCGGAGCGGGTTTGCGCCAGCGCGGTCGCACTTGTTCACAAAAGCTATGCGTGGAACATTGTAGCGGCGCATTTGCCTATCTACCGTTATGGACTGAGACTGAACTCCAGCAACGCCGCATAAAACCAGAATTGCACCGTCTAGCACTCTGAGTGAGCGTTCCACCTCAATTGTGAAATCCACGTGGCCCGGAGTGTCTATTATGTTTATGGTTATGTCTTTCCAAGTTGCATAAGTGGCTGCGCTTTGAATGGTGATGCCGCGTTCGCGTTCCAATTCCATAGAATCCATTGTTGCGCCAACGCCGTCTTTTCCGCGAACTTCGTGAATTGCGTGGATGCGTTTTGTGTAGAACAAAATGCGTTCTGTTAAAGTTGTTTTTCCGGAATCTATGTGAGCGGAAATACCAATATTGCGATGCTTCTCTATATTTTTCATAGGTCTATAAATATAGCAATTTTTCTGATTTTTGTCAATAAACCTTGACAATTACAAAAAAAAATTCTATATTTTACGTAACTTTGCCGCGGGGTGGAGCAGTTGGTAGCTCGTCGGGCTCATAACCCGAAGGTCGTAGGTTCAAGTCCTGCCCCCGCAACTTTAACCTCCCGCAAAAATTTACTATATTCTACCCTGAAATATCATTCAAAGAGGTTTTTATGGCTAAAAAGAAAATTGCGCTTGTTGGCGCAGGGCAAATAGGCGGTACAATGGCACTTGTATTGGCGCAGAAGCAGCTTGGCGATGTTGTGCTTGTTGATGTTGTGGAAGGCGTGCCTCAAGGCAAAGCCCTAGACATCATGGA
>JAITFN010000001.1 GCA_031281345.1 Candidatus Fibrimonadaceae bacterium | reverse complement strand
ATGCGGAATTGATGCCTATTGTTATATCTGGAGACCTTCCTGTTTCAATAGCTTTGGAAGCGAAATTTATGGATTTGGCTATGCACAAAAAATACAGAGAGGCTGCAAAATTAATTCCCTTGATAGATGAATTTCTTGAACTCAGAGGAGCAGACGAATTTTTCCTGAGGCATTTATTCATAGTTGGAATGCTCGGCGGAGAAAAAGATTATATGCGGCGCATTTTCCTAAAAATCTATATGCCGAATTTGTTTTTTGACCGAGCGGAAAAATATATGATGAAAACTGTTGCAGGAGTTCCAGATAAGGTTAGGAAGGCTGTTTTGCAGGATAGGGCAGTGGTTGAGAATTGATTTTCTAAATTACTCTAATGGATAAAAAACAAATGGAATTTTCTGTATTTTGCATAGAATCCATTGCGGAAAAACTTGGGCAGACAGGGGATGTTATTTATGAAAAGCTTACAAAAGAGAGCAATATTTTGAATGATTATATTGTTTCCTGTTATGACGTTCTGCATACGCAGGGCAAGGAATATATAGTTGATGATATAATAGGAGTTATGAAACAAAAAGGCGTGAAAATTTCAAGCTAGGAAGTAAAATGAAAGCGAATAAACTTCTTTTGAGGCATAAGTATTTAAGGATAATTGAGCTTTTCCGTGAGCGGAAAAATATTTCGTACAGCGAGGCTCTTGATATTTTTTATAAGTCCAGAACTTACAAGGAAATGGCTAATGGGATTTCGGATATGCATTGCCGTAGTGATATTTATTTGGTTGAGGAGTTGGTGTGAAATTATAAAACTAACCCGCCTGCCATAACTCTACGAATAACTGCTGTATTACCATCTATGTTGTAAACAATTATCATTTTCTTATAATTTATTGTATAAACATCTGGTCCATAACGAAGTTTCAAAAATTCTCTTGAACTTGGAGCAAATATGTTTGCATTATTTTTTAAAGAGTTTATTTTTTCCAATAACCCAAAGCGATAATCAATAGCTGTATCTGGTGATTTTAGTTCGTAGGCAATATAATCAAAAACTTCTTCTATATCGGCTAAAGCTTCTTCTAAAATGAGAACTTCAAATTGTTGCATAAAATTCTATTATAACAAATTTCGTTTTGTCTTTTCTTGATTTAGCCTATCTTTAAAGTCTTCTCCAAAAGCATCAACTAATCTTTTGTCAATATGCTCAAAAACTTCTTCTACGGTATAAGCTCTCTGGGTAGCATTGCCACCAGAAACTACTTTTTTTTCTTGAACATTTGTTAACATTTTTAAATCTCCTATAGATAATATACAAATTTTATATAGTAAATGCAATAACTATGCCACTGCAAAAACTGCGAATTTGGTTTGGATTTGCGGTTTTAAAGTGTCCAAAAAGTGTTTAAACAGTGTTTAGACGGATTTTGGACATTTGGGAAATTTTTTTAGGGTAGAGCAATTCTTTAATCTTGTTTTTGTCAAGGGGGTTTCCAGAGAGCCAAATTTTGGTATTCCGCCGATGTTTTTTATCGTAATAATTTCGCTATTTCCTATTCTTTATATTTGATTTTACAGCTTTGCATGATACGCCATTTTCTTTTAAAAATTCATTAAATTCATCAAGATTTGTTTTACAATTTGGTCCTAAAATAACTTCCTTTATAGGTTGTCTATTCCAAATAGTTTTCATATTTAGTTCCATATATTTTCTTATTACACAAGACATAACTTTAAACTTAGGAGAACTATTCATACTCAATTGTTTCGCAGATTCAAATAATGTGTCATATAAATAGGCAGAAATAATTTCGGAACCTTTTCCTTTTATGCTAGCATCTTCTAATGCTTCATCAGAATAATTTTCAAGAAATTTTTGTATAATAGGGTCATTTGCATCAAAGTTACGTTTTAATCTATTCTTATTTGATAGGAATTGATTTCTATCAAAAATTATTCTTACTTCAGATTCATCTATATAATTTTTTGTTTTCAATATAGGTTTAAAATGAGATAGTGTATCTGTTGGTATTTCTTCTATAAATTCCTTCCTTTTTTGTTCTGAAATCATACTCCAAAGCATCTTTAAAAATTCTTTTTCCATTATTTCAGGTTGTTTTATGCAAAGCAACTTGTAGTCAAAATATTTTTTTATTTCAGCTTCCTCATGTCCGTCTATATAAATTACATCTTGAAAAGATATGTAATCTCTATATAAATCCAAAGATAAAGTTTCTTCTAAATATTTTTTGAAAACCATTGTATCTATTCCAAGGCATACTCCCTTTTCGTTATCTGCATATTTACAATAATGTGAGGAATTGTCTTTTTTTCTAGTGCAAGACAACGAATAAAATTCATGCATAATAACATTTGGTTTATTCATATTTTTATATTCTTCTTCTTTCTTTAAGGTCATTGCTAGAACTTAAAGAAAAAAGCCAAAAGGATTTTGATGTTATTATTGAATGAAAGGCTTCCAAGCTGCAATAATGATAAATAATATTTTCGTTTTTCTTTTTCATTATTCCCTCACTTCGTCTCCAATATCATATATATTTGACTGATTTTTTCAAGATTCTCTTTAGCTTTGACATTATTTGGGTCAATTTTCAATACTGCTTCAAAGTCCTCAGTAGCTCGGTGATAGTTGCCTTTATTCCAATACGCAAGGCCTCGGTTGTACAAGGCTGCGTGTAAATCTGGCTTAATTCTTAGAGTGGCTGTATAGTCCTCAATAGCCTGATCATAGTTGCTTTCTTTGAAATACGCATTGCCTCGGTTAAATAACTTTTCGTAAACATACGCTTCGGTATAGTCCGTAATGGCATCAGAAATAGTACTACCAAAATCAATTATATGACGATATAAAGGAACCCTGTCAGAGAAATAATTTTGATAATCAATTGTTCTATATAAAAATAAACCGAATGTTATAAAAATTACAAAAGTCAATAGTACAATTGTCTTTATAGGTAATTTATATTTTTTTGGTAATTTATATTCAACCGCACTTTTTAGGACAGGATTTTTCTTATTCAATTTTATAATTTGTGTTTGTTTATTTTTCTCATCTTCGTTGTAATTCACACCATCGAAAAAAATTCCCATTAAATGCTCGTGTGAACGTTCAGATGCGTTTTCATATGCTTGTTGAATTTCGTTGTATTCATTAGGATTGTCACATCCCTTTTTGCCTATTAATTTAAATAGCCATACGTCATTATACCTTGTAAAAAATATCCAATCAAATGTTTGTTCAGGATGTTCAGATCTATAAACATAATCAAGTGTCCGTTCAGAAGGTATGCATCTAAATCCAGTAAAACAAAATTCCCGCTCTAAATCAAAAAAATTTAAATCTTTATCCTTGCGAAAGGGAAATGGAAAGGTATAAGGAATATGCCGTTCTTTTATTCCACTTAATTCAAGAATATTTCCATTTTTCTTTGCTTTTATTCCCCATCTCCAGCAAATAATATCAGTAGCCTCTCTATAAAATATAGGCAACCAAAATAACCATTTGCTGTCTGAAATAATCACATATTCACCATCCGGTTTATTATATAAACGCAATATTTTTTCGCCAATATAAATAGCATAACCATTGAATAAATAATATATGCTTGCAACACAACCTGCAATGTAACCTACAATAAGTGCTAAAATAAGCCATCCGTTTAGTTTATCAGCTATCGAAACTATCTCAAAACAAAGAAAACAATAAAGCCCAACAATTATAAGACACAGTATTATTCTGCAAACATATATTAATACTTTCAATGTGCCTTCCGATAAGTCTTTAAAAAAATCTTTCATAGTTCTACCTCCCAATAAACCAAGAATTCATTTCTTGAATTGAACTAAATTTTTTAACAGGTCTTAGGATTGACTCCCAACCTTTGCCATTTCTACATTCAATTGAAACCGTGTAAAGAGCCCCATAAGGACCTTTATCCTTCCTAACGCAATCAGTATGCCCAACCTCTACATAATCATTAACTCCACGACAACTGTAAGGAATCAATTTAAGCTGACCATCACTATCGTAACAATCATTTGAAAACACTATAGCCATACCTTTCATAGACTTAGGAATTTGCCTAGTCTGACCGCAAACGTGGCAAGCTAAAGGTTTCATATCTTGAGAATAGCACTCGCTATCCCTAGAATGGGAGACTGAAACGAGAAGCAAGAGAAGAAACATATATACCCCGCTAGTTTGTTGGCCATTTTTGTTTACAATTGTAATATACATTAATTATTATAAATACTTTGTAAATGTTTTGTCATTTTTTTCTAGAAAAATTCACTAAACTTTCTAAATTCCCTCAAATATGCCCCAAATATACATAAAACTCCACAAGCCTTTTGGCTACGAATGTAGCCACGCACCTACAAGTCACGAATCAGTATTCGCCTTGTTTCCACGCGAACTTGTAAAACAAGGCTTGCAGTGTGCTGGCAGGTTGGATTACGATACAACAGGTTTGCTTTTGCTTTCTAACGATGGGCAGTTCATACATAAAATTGAGCATCCTAAAAAAGGATTTGCGAAAACTTATGTAGCAACGCTTGCCGAGCCTTTGACCGAAGAAATGCAAAAAAAACTTTTGGCAGGAGTTGAACTCAGAGGGGAAAAAAAGCCTTGTTCGGCAGTTGAATTAAAACTCATAGCGGAGAATATGGCGGAAATAACGATAAAAGGTGGGCTTTATCACCAAGTTAAGAGAATGTTTGCTGCTGTTGGGAACAAGGTTATAGCTTTGCATAGAAGCAAAATAGGGGAATATGAACTAGGCGAACTTAAAGCAGGGGAGTGGAGTTATTTTTTTACTATCTTCTAGTTGTGGATAGATTTATTTGTTTAGAAGGCATAGATGGTTGCGGAAAAAGCACGCAGGTTGCTGCTTTGGGCGATTTTTTGGAAAAAGAAGGTTTCAAGGTTTTGCGAATAAGGGAGCCTGGCGGAACAGAGATTTCTGAGGCTATTCGGCAAGTGATATTGAACCCTGGATATAAAGACAAAATGAACGATTTGACCGAATTGTTTTTATATAATGCAGCAAGAGCGCAGTTGATACACGAAGTAGTTAAGCCAGCTCTCAGAAAAGGCTTTGTGGTTTTGGCAGACCGCTTTGCTTACAGCACCCTTGCATATCAAGGTTTTGGCAGGGGATTGGATATAGAAATGGTGAAAAATTTGCTTCGTATGGCTTGCGGAGTTTTTTTTCCTAACAAAACATTTATTTTTGATATACCGGTTTCTTTAAGCAAGGAGCGGCGTTCAAATGATACCGTCAATAAAAGAGATGACCGCATTGAAAAAGAGCAAGACGATTTTTTTGAGCGGGTTCGCCATGGGTATTTGACAATAGCAAAGGAAAATCCAGAGACTTGTGTTTTAATTAATGCCGCTCGGTCTAAAGAAGACATTTTCGAATTCATTGTTTCTCACCTCAAGGACTGAATCAAATCCAAAAAAGGCTATGCCGGGGGTTTTGATTTTTGTGGTTTTCAAAAATTCTGATAATGGCTGTTCTGTAACTTTTCCTTTTAGTTGCGAGGCGTGGCGAAACATCAAGCCCTTTTTTTTGCTGCTTCCAATTGCAAAACCAACGTGAGCGGCATCCAAGCCTGGCAACTCGCTTAGAATGGCAAGGCCAAAAATAGTGTCTCTTTCAAATTTTACTGTGTCTGCATAAATAATGGCTTTAGCTTTTGGCAAATGCATAATGCTCACTTTTGGATTATCCACACTTGGGTTTGAAAAGAATTTCTTTTTGTCAATTTCCTTTTCAAAAACTTCTTCTAATCCAAGCCCCCACCCTCCAAAACCAGAAACATATCCGTTATTTACAAGCCAATCTGCAACCAAAAAATGATTTCTTGTTTTGTAGTTTATGGTTCCATTTTTATAGCGTATGCTTTGCAGAATATTAAAAAAATCATTGTAGTTTTTTGAGTATGCCAAAGCCAAAACGTGTTCAATATATGTTAGGCAGTCCATTTCGCTAAAGTTCACCCTTGGTTTATAACTTGGGTAAATTGAAAGTCCCTCTCCCATTGGTCCCAAATAATACGGTTTGCCTTTTAGCTTGTTTGAGAAATAATTTATGCGCTCGTTTAAGTTTTTTATTTCTGTTGCACCTTGCCATATAATTTTTCCATCTTCCAGATGCACAGCTTCGCTGTTGTGCTGTTTTGCTATGCGGCCTGCCAAAGAGTCTAGGAGATTACGAGCCAAGTCTTCTTTTACTTTTTCTGCCTTGTTCAAATAAAGCGCAAAAGCCAAGGTGTCGTTATCTGCGGCTATGTAGCCGGCAAGCCCGTGTACGCCTTCTATAAAACCTGTTTTGAATCTTATTTTGTCTTTGTACTCCACGTGCAATCGCTTGGCAGAGCCAGAAATTCCTGGGATTGCGAGAGAGGCAAAATATATGTCACCTTTTTCTTGCTTTTTCATATAGGTTAAAAGGCGGGTTAGGGAATTTGGTTTTAGTGAGTTTTGAGTTGAAAGACCGCTACCGTCAACCATTTTAAAATCTGCTACAGGAAGTCCTGCTTGGCTCAGAAATTGCTTTTCGCTTAAAACTCCGCTTGCTGTGCTTCCTTCGTGCCTTTCGTATTGTCCCAAATCGCGGAGCAGCATTTCTGCGTGTAAGTTTTGGCTTCTTTGGTTTATTTCATCTAGCAGGCTTTTTAACGGAGGTCCTGAATAAGAAATGCTGTCTATTGCTTTGCCTTTATACACCGCTTTGTTTTCTATGTAAACAATGCCAGAATTTTCAAGGCTTTTCAAAAAAGCCATTTTAAAATAAACTGGCGGATTGCGAATGGGTAGCACAACTGTTGAAGCAGAAACTTTTGAACCTATTGTTCCTGTAAAGGAAATTTCTGGGTTCACAGGATCCATTGCGTATTTATATCTTGCTCCCTTGCCTGCGGTTTTTACTTCGTTTTTTATTTTAACATAGCCAATATCTGGAATAACGGTTATTTGCGCGGGATCTCCGTCTTTTGCTCCGGGTCTTATTTCAAATAAAGCGCAGTTGTCGTTAAAAGATAGCGGGGAAATTTCTGCCCCATACCAAGAGTCAAAAAACTTTTTGCGCCATTCCTCTGGTTTTCTTGGGCCTTTGAAAAAAGAAGTATCTAAATCCAAAATTCCGTGCAGTGTGTCTATGCCTCTGCTTTTTAGAGAATCTGCCAAGTTGTCAAGGACATAGAGAGCCTCTGGATAGTATCTTGCAGATATGTTCGGGTCGCCCCTGCCTTCTATTCTAATAACACCGGAAAAAACATTTTGCTTTTTAATTCCTTCTAAGTGGATTATTGTTTTTGGTGCATAGTTCAAAGGAAGTTTTTGAAGGGCAGCGGCTGTTACAAGGAGTTTCATTGTGGAAGCAGGTACAAACCATTCGTTTCCGTTGTAGTTGTAAACAAGGGAATCTGTTTTAACAGAACGAACAGAAATGCCTAGTTTTGCGTTTGGTGCAATAGTCTGCGTGAATGCAATCAAGGAATCCAAAAAAGGATTGGCTGCAAAAGAAACCGTTGCGAGCAGCAAAAATAAAAGCATTAACACTTGCTGTATCCACAACCTGTGCATTTTACGCATCCTTCCATAAAAGATAGAACCCTATTGCATTCGGGGCATTTTGCCTTGTAAAGATTGGAATCTGTTGCCGTTGCCGCTTCAACCAAAGGTTTAGACTGCTCTCCTATATTCAGCGTAATGGAACTGTCTTGTTGCTCCAAATCTTTTAATGTTGGCAATTCGTCAAAATTTATTTTGCCTGTTAAAATATTGGTTAGCCCATAAGTGCGTTTTGCTAGGTTATAGCGGCGCAGGCTTTTTCCGAGTGCATCGGCAAGGCTTATCACCTTTCCGTCTTTAGATGGAATTGCCATATGGCTTCCAATGCCTTCCAACTGTTCAATTATATCTTCCAATGAACCGCCAATGCGCAAATACAAGCTAACCATACGGCTTATGGCCTCTAAATCAGAAGAAGCAACATCTCCAGCTTTGCCGAGCTGTGCGAAAATTTCCATTTCTTTTCCAGTGTTTGGATCTACCGTAACAGCTATGTGCATATGCCCAAAAGGTGTTGTTTGCCTCATACGCACGGCGGGCAACATAGTTGGGGTTTTAATTGGCTTGCGAATTTTATACTCGCTTGGGTCGCGGCGCTTTTCCACTACTTTTTCTGTTTGATTAGCTTCTGCTTTTGAAAGTGCCATTGGCTGATTTTCACGGCAGCCGTCTCTATAAACCGTAACGCCTTTGCACTTTAGAGACCAAGCTAACATATAAATATTTTCAACATCTTCTGGGGTGGCATCGTGGGGTAAATTTATTGTTTTTGAAATTGAGCTATCGCAATTTTTTTGGAATGCGGCTTGCATTCTAACGTGCCATTCCGGTGCAATATCGTGGGAGCAAACAAATATCTTACGGACATCTTCGGGAATATCATCTATGTGTGCCAAAGTTCCGTTTTCTGCGATTTTTTCCAGCAATTCTTGGCTGTAAAAATTTCTGTTCTTTGAAATTTCTTCAAACACAGGATTTATTTCAACAAGTCGCTGCCCGTCTAAAACATTTCGGAAAAATGCAAGGCTGAACATCGGCTCAATTCCGCCAGAGCAGTTTGCTATAATGGAGACTGTTCCAGTTGGTGCAACTGTTGTTGTTGCGGAATTTCGCATTGGGCGTTTTTGAACAGTATCCCATACAGAGCCTGCCCAGTTCGGGAATTTGCCGCGCTCGCTTGCAAGAATTTCAGATGCGTTATGAGATTCTTCGTTAATCACCTGCATAATTCGCTCGCCAAGGGAAATTCCCTGCTCGCTGTTGTATGGAATTTCCTGTTTATAGAGAGTATCTGCAAAACCCATTATCCCAAGCCCAATTTTGCGATTGCCTTTGCACATATTGTCAATTTCTTGTATGGGATATTTGTTCACATCTATTATGTTGTCTAGAAAACGTGTTGCCAAACGAATTGTTTCAACAAAAGCTTCGCGCATAACTTCAATTTTGCCTTCATCGTCTTTATATATAAAGGCAGATACGTTTATGGATCCTAGGTTGCAAGCCTCATAAGGCAAAAGCGGTTGTTCCCCGCAAGGATTTGTTGCCTCTATTTCGCCGATATTTGGCGTTGGATTTGCCCTATTTATGGCATCTATAAAGATAAGCCCTGGTTCGCCCGTTTGCCAAGCACAGTCAACTATAACCCTGAAAACCTCACGCTTTGTCCAAACTTCGGGGCGTTCTATTTCTGGCAGGGCATTGTAATCTTCCAATTTGAATAATTTTGAAATATCGTATTTGCCAGGTATAAGCTGCTTTGGAATCACATATCCTTTCTTGGAGCGGGGGTTGAAAACCTCGTGCGCCCCGTCTGGGTTTTCTTTGTATGCCTGCATCCATGAATCTGGCATTTTCACGGATATGTTGAAATTCGTGAAGGCTTTTAAATCTTGCTTTGCGAAAATGAAGGTTATTATGTCTGGGTGGGTTATGCTCATCATACCCATATTAGCACCGCGCCGGAATGCACCCTGTTGAATGGCATTCGTGGCTTCGGAAAGCACTCTCCAAAAGCTAATTGGCCCACTGGTTGTTCCCCCGCTGGATTTTATGTAATCACCTGTGGGGCGTAGCCTGTCAAAAGAAAATCCTGTGCCGCCACCTGCCTTTTGGATCATTGCGGTTGCTTTGACGGTACTGAAAATGCCGTCTATGGAATCTTCTATAGGCAAAACAAAGCAGGCAGAGAGCATTCCGTCTCCGCCGCGACCTGCGCTCATAAGGGTGGGGCTATTTGGCAAAAAGCGGCCGCTTGCCATTAAATCGTAGAACTTTTCGGTATATTCCTCTACTATTCCTGGGGCATTGCTGTAAAGGGCTTCGGCAGAGGCTACGGCTTTTGCGACTCTTAAAAACAGGTCTTCGGGCGTTTCTGTGCAATTGCCTTTTTCGTCTTTATGCAAATAGCGGCTTTCCAGCACCTTAACCGCATTGGGGGTTAAATTCAAAGGTAACATCTTTACTCCTACTAGATATTGGGTCTAAATTCAAACAATACACAATATATAGAAAATTTTTAGAGCCTCAGGGGGAAGCCTCTAGGTGAGGCTCACTCAAAATATTCCCTCCACTTGCTTTTTATGCTCGTAAAGCCAGAGGAACTTATCACCAAATGGTCTAACACAGGGATTTGCAATATGTTACCCGCTTTGCACAATTTTTGGGTCAAAATTAGGTCTTCTATGCTCGGTTCATTATTACCGGAGGGGTGGTTATGGGCAAAAACCACAGCCACAGCCCTATCCTCTATTGCCGGAGCAAAGGCCTCCCTTGGGTGTATAGGGGCTGAATTTGCCGTTCCAACGGTTATGCTGTGGATATTTATAACTTTGTTGCCCCCGTTCAATGTTATTAAAACAAAGTTTTCCTGACTTGAATGCTTCAAGAATGAAAGCAGGGGCATAAGCTCTGCGGGGCTACTTATTGCCTCATCACGTGTTCCAAGCATAAAACGCCCAGAAAGCTCCAAACAGGCCAGTATTTGGGCAGATTTTGCAAGCCCAAGCCCCTTAACCTTCAAAAGCTCTTCCATTGACGGCATTCTGGATTTTTTCTCCAAAAGGCCTGCAATTTCCTTTGAAAGCTCAAAAACGCTCTTTTTGGCGGTTCCCCTGCCCAAAATAACGCAAATCAGCTCTTCTACGCTCAATTTTGAGAGTTCTCCGGCAAAAATCCTCTCTCTCGGCAATAATTTTTTCTCTTCCATACCTATTAGACGTAAAAAAAGGGAAAAAAATACCAAAAATTTAAATTTTTCTGCTTTTTTTTACTTTTCCCCAAAAAAATATCTACTTTTAGCCTTATGGAAACTTTGAGCAAATCAGAATTAGAGCGTTTTAAAGAGTTTATAACAGAAAAATATAATACTCTTTTAGAGGAACTTCGCTATCGTGAAGAATCTTCCATTATGGAAAATCAAAGGGAAACCGGCTCGGAATTGTCTTCTTATGCAAATCACCCTGCAGAAGCAGCCTCGGATTATGCCAATTTAACAATGAATCTCAACCTTGCAGAGCGAGACAGCAAATATTTAGTGCAATTAGAAGATGCCCTTGACCGCATAGAGAAAGGAACTTATGGTATATGCACTGTTTGCAAAAAACTTATACCTATGGTTCGCTTAGAGGCAGTTCCAACTACCACAAAATGCGTAGAATGCAAAAATGAGGCGAAAAAACGCGAACAGCACGAAGAAGCCAAGCACAACGCTCAACAGTAATTATTGTCTGAACCTCGATTAATGATTTTTATTAAACACAGACAACCACACACAAACGTATGAGATTCGCATTTATATTGTCTGAACCAAAATAAACAGAACAATAAAAACGCCCATATACAAAACCATTACCAAATGTCTGTTATACATATTTCACAGAATTAAAGAATGAACAGAATAATACAATAATACAATTTGGCACAACAACCCAATGCGTAAAAAAACATAATGATACGATTTGTAGGGGCAGCTCCCTGTGGCTGCCCTTTGTCTGAACCAAAATAAACAGAACAATAAAAAACGCCCATATACAAAACCATTACCAAATGTCTGTTATACATATTTCCCAATGCCAACAGCAGTAATAAGTAAACACCCTCGCAGCAGTATAAAGTAAACGCCATACCCCCCCCCCCCCCCCCTAAATTCCTTGACAAAAACGCTTTCATTTATTATATTTACTTATGTGCGTTTTTGCTCATTTTTCGCATACTGTATAAAAATCTTCAAATTGGTATCTTTACAATCCGGTTTTTAATTTATATTATTATACAACATTAACCATACACACAAAGGCGTGTGTTCTTCATAGGGGCAACCAATGGCGGTTGCTTCTGTGGAGAAGCACACGTCTTTTTTTTTTTGGAGGAAAAAACATGATGAAGAAAAGCATCCTTGCTGTTTGCACAGCAATCGTGTTGTTCGCTTGCGGCGAACACTCATTCCACACAGACCTGATGAACACCGCTGTTGACGAGCCTAACTCGCCAACCTCCATAAAAAAGGAGAAGATATACGGCGTTGCACAGAAAGGACCTTTCGTGGGTGGAAACGTGGTCATATATGAGCTGGACTCAAAATACGAGAAAACTAAAAGAACATTCAGAGGTAAAACAAACGACAAAGGATATTATGAGATAGAGGTAGGCAAGCTGGCTTCGCCTTATGTTGTCATTGAGGCAAGCGGAAAATATGTAAATGAGGTAACTGGCAAAACATCTACTGAGGCTATAACGCTCAAAGCAGTTGCGAATGTGTCCAATAAAGAAAACGTGAACATAAACGTTCTTACGGATTTGGAAACGGATAAGGTTTTGAATCTAGTCAAAAGCGGCATGGGTTTTGAGGCTTCAAAGACGCTTGCGCAGAGCGAGGTTTTGGAAGCTCTCGGCATAAAAGAGGGCGTGACTAGGAACAGCGAGGATATGGCACTTTTTGGCGGCAATTCAAGCGATAATGTGCTTCTCTCCGTTTCCGTTTCGTTGCAAGGAAACAGGACAGAGGCAGAGCTTTCCAATTTGCTTTCCGAGTTCGGCAGTCAAATCAATGACAAAGGAGCATTGAGCGGCTCTGTAAAGTCCGATGTGGAAAAGAGTTTTAGCGCTACTGTACCGAGCACTTCCAATGGTTCAGGCAGCGGATCGGGCAGTGTATCTAACGGCGGTTCAGGTTCAGGCAGTGGTTCAAGTAAAGGTTCCAGCGGCGGTGGCAGCGGCGGAAACAGTGGCAGTGGTTCGGGCAAAACTCCAACTCCAGCCCCCACGCCTACACCCACTCCAACACCTGTTCCCGTTCCCGAAAAGCCTATATGCAGTGAGACCATAACTACAAACTGTGTGTTAAAGTGCTTTGAAAAAGACTATAATCCTGAAACGCAGTTCTGCACAAGGTCTCCGAGCAATCCCAAGGTTGTTGAGAAATGCGGTGGGAAAGGCTATGATACCAGAACTAAAGAATGTGTAAATGGCATTGTGCAAGAAATACAAACTTTGTGCAAAGGTTTTGTAGATGGCACAACAAGAGTTCATTACGGAAAAGACAAAGCCCAGTTTTGCGATGCACGCGATGGACAAAAATATGCGTATGTGAAAATTGGCGGGCAGGAATGGATGGCGGAGAACCTTAACTACGCCGCAGAAGGCAGCAAGTGCGGAGTTGATGCTCCCATTGGTTATACTACTACTCAGGGTACTCTAAGCAATGCGAATACTTCGAATTGCGATAAGTACGGCAGACTTTACGGCTGGGCAACGGCAATGGACATAGATGCAAAATACAATAAAACACAATGGGGCGGAAGCGATGTAAAGCATCAGGGTATATGCCCTGCAGGCTGGCATTTGCCCAGCAATGCTGAGTGGTATGAACTGGTAAGTTATGTTCTTGATCAAGGTAGAGCCCTAAAGGCTACGACCAGTTGGAGTGGCGGTGGCAATGGCACTGACGCTTTCGGCTTTTCGGCTCTGGCTAGCGGCTACGGCACTGACAAGGACAAATTCGAACAGGCCGGTAATCAAATCGTTAGCGCCACCGGTTGGCAGTCTGCTACGGAGGCGCAGTCCAACGCCTTTTATATGTGGGCAATACAATACAACTGGGATGATATGCGACTTCTGGGCAGCTATAAGGACTACTTATATCCAGTGCGTTGCGTCAGACCTCCAACCTGCAATGGAGTTGAATACGACGGCATAACTCATATATGCGAAAGTGGCAAGTTGCAACCACTGCCACTATGCGGCGAGAAGATATACGACCCTGCAACTCATTTCTGCACAAAGTCTGAGAGCAATCCCAAAATTGTTGAAAAATGCGGTGGGAAAGGCTATGATACCAGAACGAAAACTTGCGTAAATGGCGAGTTGCAAGACATATCGAGTGTTCCCGTTGAGTTCAAAGATGCTCGCGATGAAAAAGTATATAAATCCGTGTTAATAGGCGATCAAGTTTGGATGGCAGAGAATTTGAATTATGATACCAAGACTACGGGCAGTAAGTGTTATGACAACAAAGAAGCCAACTGCGATACTTATGGCAGACTTTACAACTGGACAACGGCTATGGGCGTTTGCCCTGCTGGCTGGCATTTGCCTAGCGATGCTGAATGGGATGCATTAATGATAGTGGCTGGCGGCTATCCAACGGCTGGAGGCAAATTGAAAGCCAATTCTAGTTTGTGGGAAAATCCTGGCACTGACGATTACGGCTTTACGGCTCTGCCGGGCGGCGGCGGCCTTTCCAATGGCAGCTTCGTCGACTTCACCTATTGGTGGTCTACCTCGGAGTACAATGCTTCCAACGCTTACGCCCGGACCTTATACCAGGTCGGCACACAGTTGAGCAGGGACGGCCGCGATAAGTCCGCCTTACTCTATGTGCGTTGTCTCAAAGGGTTCAAGTGCGGCGACAAAGGTTACGATGATGCAACGCATTTTTGCTCCGCCAACAAAGTTTATTCCCTTTGCGGTGGCAAAGAATACGAGCCTACAAAGCAGTCTTGTTCTGGCTCAACAATTATCACCCCCTCTTGCGGCGATAAAACCTACAACCCTACAACGCAGTTCTGCTTGGGTGGCACAACAGTTACTTCCCTTTGCGACGGTTTATCCTTCACCGCTTCACAGTTTTGTTCCAGCAATAAAATTTACGATAAATGTGGCGGTGAAACCTACACTCCTACAACGCAGTATTGCGAAGACTCAAAAATTATCACCCACCTTTGCGGCACTAAAGCCTACAACCCTACAACGCAGTTCTGCTTGGGTGGCACAACAGTCACTTCCCTTTGCGACGGTTTATCCTTCACCGCTTCACAGTTTTGTTCCAGCAATAAAATTTACGATAAATGCGGCGATAAAACCTACACTCCTACAACGCAGTTTTGCTTGGGTGGCACAACAGTTACTCCCCTTTGCAACGAATTATTACCCTTCACTACTTCACAGTTTTGTTTCAACAAGAAAGTTTACGATAAATGCGGAGGCGAAACCTACACTCCTACAACGCAGTATTGTTCTGGCTCAACAATTCTCACCCACCTTTGCGGCACTAATGCCTACGACCCTACAACGCATTTCTGCACAAAGTCTCCGAGCAATCCTGAACTTGCTCCACTCTGTGGAGGAACAAGCTACGATACCAGAACAAAATACTGCTCCAATGGCACCACACCAAAAGACTATGGTTCCATAGAATATCAAGGCAAAACCTATAAAACCGTGGTAATAGGTACCCAAACCTGGATGGCAGAAAATCTCAACTACGCCGCAGAAGGTAGCAAGTGCGGCGACGGCACAAAACTAAGCGATGCAAATACTGCGACTTGCGACACCTACGGCAGGCTTTACGACTGGGCAACGGCAAATGAAGTTTGCCCCTCCGGTTGGCATTTGCCGAGCAATGCCGAATGGACAAATCTGGTAAATTATGTTGGCACAAATCCTGGAACCAAATTAAAAGCCTATTCTAGCTTGTGGAGCACCAATACTGGCACTGACGAATTCGGCTTTTCAGCTCTGCCGGGTGGTTATACCAGCGGCGGCACCTATGTCGCCAGCACCAAAGGCACGTGGTGGACTTCTACGGGCGCTACCACTGCCTCCTACAGAGTTATATACCCTACCGCCGCCACTGCTTCGAGTTCCTCTGCTCCTAAGACCGACTTATATTCTGTGCGTTGTGTGGAGAATTAGTCAGCTAAATTAGCTAAATACGCAAGCCGTTCCCTTCCAAGAGAGGGGGGCGGTTTTTTTTAATACCCAAATTTTCGCTTCGCCTCTTCCAGAGAAACGCCACTTTCCAATAGAGCAAATAACTCTTTCGTACGCTCCGCTTTGCCTTCTGCTACGGCTCCATCTATTCTATCTTTATTATCCCGCCATTCCTTCAACCTAGCCTCGTACAGCATACGATTATAGTCATCAGCACTGAACGTAGCCAAAACATCTACGGCTTTCACAAAAACTGGATCTATTCCTGCCAACTCCATAAATTCCTCTTTATTTAGCCTCAGATAATAATTTTTCCACTTCACTCAGAGAATAACCCTGCTGAAACAAATTCCATACTTGTTGCGTACGTTCTGCCAAAGCCCCATCTATTCTATCTTTATTATCCCGCCATTCCTTCAAACGTGCCTCATACAACATACGGTTATGGTCGTCTGCACTGAACGTAGCCAAAACATCTACGGCTTTCACAAACACTGGATCTATTCCTGCCAACTCCATAAATTCCTCTCTTTTCTCCGAGTTGATAAACCTAAGCCATTCACGTAACCTTTCATTATTTAATTTAGATAATTTTTTCAAACAGAGAACATGTATCTCCTCCAAATCGTTAAACGGGAAATGCTCGTCTTTTTCAAGCATTTGAAAAACAGTATGGCATTTCTCAGATTCGGGAATAAAATCAAAATCTGCCACTATTATTGATTTCACAGGCTTAAGCTCCAAGTACGAACAACCCTCGCCTATTTGCTCGGTGAGCATATTTGATTTATAATACGATATTCGTTTCCTGATGCTGGGAACGCTACGTGCCTGCATTTCAATATCTATAACATTCCCATTTGACAGCTTGGCTTTTATGTCCAAAACCCCCAATTTGTCGTCTGGATGCTCCCTTTTCAAGTGAGTGTCGTAAAAGGAAATGTCTTCCAACTCGCCATCTTTGTAGCCTAAGACTGCGCTTATGAAGTTGATAGTCAAATCTTTGTTCCGCTCATCGCCGAACAGCAATTTGAATATAATGTCCACTTTCGGACTTAATAATTCGGGTAGGTTGTCTTGCATAGAAAGGTCTCCTATTTTTTTCTTTCTACCTATTAGACGTAACTTTTGGCAAAAAAAGCCCAAAAAAGTGAAAAAAATCTAAAAAAAGTGAATTTTGTCAAAAAAAATCCCACCCCGCCCTTCGGGCACCCCTCCCAATAGGGGAATTAAAGCCAATAAATGTGGTTAATTCTGTTTAATCCTGAAAATTCTGTGAATTCTGGTTCAGACAATAAAAAAGCCGAACTCGTGTCAAGAAGGTCTCGTTTCTACTTTTATGAAAAGATAATCTAGCCTTCGCTGGGATTTTTCAAAGGAACAAGCCTAAGCATAAATCTCAAAAAAGAGCATCGAACGAAACAAACATGTTAGAACGGCCTTTATTGACCGAGTCGGCATTATTAAATATATATTATTTTTTCGAAAGCGGTAAAAATTAATGATAAATAGTTGGAATAACCGCCATTAAATTTATGAAAAAATCTTTGAACAGAGCGAGCATTGTTGGCAAGAAAAACATGAGCACAAGGAGAACTGTCAATATTTTTGGTATAAATGTCATTGTCATTTCATTGATATGTGTGGCAGCTTGGAAAATTGCAATGACAAGCCCCACTATTAGGGCACATATAAGCATAGGACCGCACATATAGAGCATTAAAAGCATAGCTTTACGCCCGATATCCACAACAAAAAGGTCTGTTACCATTTTTTTCCTCACTAATGAAAAGACAGCAAAAGTTGCTGTATTATTAAATTCCAACCATCTACCATAACAAATAAAATCAGCTTAAAAGGCATAGATACCATCATAGGCGGAAGCATCATCATGCCCATAGACATTAAAATTGAGGCAATTGACATATCTATGACTAAAAAGGGAACATATATGAGAAATCCTATTATAAAGGCTGTTTTAAGCTCCGAAATTATGAAAGCTGGAATTATAGTCCACATTCCCAAATCGTCAATGGTATTTGGATTTGGCAACCTTGCCGCTCTTATGAACAGGGCTAAATCGTGTTCAGACGTTTGCCTAAGCATAAATTCACGAATGGGCTTAATGGCTTTGTCTAACCCCACTTGGTAGTCTATTTCGTGGGCTAAATATGGCTGTATTGCTTCTTCGTTTATCCTATTGAATGTTGGAGCCATAACAAAAAAAGTGAGGAATAAGCTTAGTCCCATAACCATTTGATTAGGCGGTGCGCTTTGCGTTCCAAGAGCCTGTTTAACAAAATTCAAAACTATTGCAATTCTTGTGAAACTCGTTAGCATTATAACAATAGATGGAGCAAGGGAGAGTATGGTTAAAAGAGCCACAAGCTCCAAGGTCACAGAAACATCTTCCACGCTTTGCGCCTTGTCCACGCCAAAAGTGACACGGGGCAATGGCATTTCTTGGGCAAAAATGGCTTGTGCTGCCATAATAAAAAATGCAAATATAAATATTTTGCCCTTCATCAATTCCCGCCCTCCCTTTTGAATCTTCTCAGCAGGTGATCCACTGTTGCGGAGAATTGTGCGGAATTCACGGGTTTTGAGTGGTACATCTCCAAAATGTATCTGGCTTCTTCGCCTTGTATTTCAGAGAGAGTGCGCATATTTTCGGATGCTGCTCCAACCACCAAAACTCTTTCTGCTCCGGCTTTTATTAAGAATATATTTTTGCCTGCGCCCAAAAATTTGGAATCCAAAAGCTGAATTGCAGACTGATTATCATTTGCCGTAGGGCTTTCCACATTGCGAATTTTTTTTGAAAGTACATAGAGCACATATAATAGTATGAGTATCACAATAAGCCCAATGCTCATACGAATAGCTACTTTGCTTAAATCTGGCGGTTGGTAGTTATCTGCCACAGGTGCTATGGGGCGGTAGTCTCCGCCTAGGGCTTGTTTCAATGCTTCCATTTTATATGCGGCAGCTATGGAATCGGTTTTTGCCGCAGCGGAGAGAGAATCTTTGGAATTATTAATTGTATCTTGGGCAAATGTCTGAACCCCGCTCCCCCCAATCAGGATGATGAACAGGATTTTTGATATAATGTTAAAACGCATAGCTTGAATATAGTAAATGCAGAAATTACCTCACCACTATTTTTTTGGTTGAAGATCCTTGCTTAACTATATAAATACCTGCTTTTTGCGGCTTTGCACTCCCAAGAGGCTCGCCTTTTAGGGAGTAGTAAGTGGGGGAGTTGCTAGTGGTTAGCGGCGAGTTTTTGGCTATTGGCGTTGAGTCTTCTTCGCTGGAACTGCTTGAGGTTGGGGTGCTGCTGGATGATGGCGTTGGTGGCTCTGGCCCTACTGGATTATAATTATCCCAGCCCGGCATGCTTTCAAGTGTGATAGTATAACTATCGTTCATTATCGTATTCCAAGCGGCGGCAGGGGTAGATTGCGTTACAAAATTACC
>JAITFN010000081.1 GCA_031281345.1 Candidatus Fibrimonadaceae bacterium | reverse complement strand
ACTCATCCAACGATTTTTGAAGAAGCCTGCTCCGCATTAAAGCCAAACGAAGACGGCTGGATTGAAAGCTACAAAGTGGAATCCATTTTAAGCGGACTTGGTTTTGACAAAGAGACCATTGAAAAAAAATCTCCGGCAATGCTTTCTGGCGGTTTTCAAATTCGCCTCAACTTGGCAAAGGCTTTGGCAGCCGAACCGAATATGCTTTTGCTAGACGAACCCACAAATTATTTAGATATAGTTTCTGTGCGGTGGTTACAAAAATTCTTGAGAAACTGGCAAGGCGAGTTGATGCTCATAACCCACGACCGCCGATTTATGGATAGCGTTTGTACACACACGCTTGGAATTCACAGGCAAAAAATGCGAAAAATGCAGGGCAGTGTGGCAAAACTTCAAGATGCTATTTTGGCAGACGAGGAAGTTTATTTGAGAACAATGGAAAATGATGCCGCAAAACGCGAGCATTTGCAAAAGTTCATAGAGAGATTCAGATACAAAGCTTCCAAAGCCAAAGCGGTGCAGAGCAAGGTAAAGGCTTTGGAACGGCACGAACCGCTTTCTAATTTGGAAAAAATAAAAACTCTGGATTTTGAATTTACAGAAACGGATTTTCCAGCGAAAAAAATGCTAACCGTACGGCATTTGAGTTTTGGATTCACTAAAGATTTGCCCTTGATTGAAGATTTGAATTTTGAATTATACAGAGGTGACCGCCTTGCCATTGTTGGTCCAAACGGAAAAGGCAAAACCACGCTTTTGAATTTAATCGCAGGCGAACTCAAACCAAACTTCGGCAGCGTTGATATTCATAACAGCACACTTATGAATTATTTTGGGCAAACAAATGTGAACCGCTTGGATTTGGGCAAAACTGTGGAAGAGGAAATTCAGTCTTCGCTAGAAGACAAAGCAAGGGGCAAAGCCCGTTCACTAGCTGGTGTTATGATGTTTGAAGGCGATAATGCCTTGAAAAAAATACAGGTGCTTTCCGGTGGTGAGCGCAGCCGAGTTTTGCTTGCAAAAATTCTCGGTAAACCCTGCAACCTGCTTTTGCTAGACGAACCCACAAACCACTTGGATATGGATTCCGTTGACAGCCTAATAGAAGCCCTAGACGAATTCAAAGGCGCGGCAATTTTAGTTAGCCACGATGAAGAAATTTTACACGCCTTCGCAAAACGCCTGATAATTTTCGACAGCGGCAAAGCTAAATTCTTTGACGGCACCTACCAAGATTTTTTGGAAAGAGTGGGTTGGACATCAGAAAGACCGGAAAAATCAGAAAAATCTGGCGAATCGGCAAATCGGGCGAACCGAGGTTCAGACAAAAGAGAACGTGCCGAGCAAATTCTACAAAAATCCCGTGCTGTTAGGCCGCTGGAGCAAAAAATAAAGCAGATAGAAAACGATATTCAGCAAAAGGAAAACTTTGTGGTTCAGTGCGAAAAAAATATAATTACCGCTGCGGAAAAAGGAGATGGCTTGAAAATTGCAGAAATTTCCAAAGAGATGGAAACTGCGAAAGGGCAGGTTTTGGATTTGTATGAGCAGTGGGAAAAGGCTAATGATGAGTTGGCTCAATTTTTTTCATAAGCAAAGACAAAAATCTTATAGAAGTCATATTAAGTCCTTTTGATATATGAAAAAGGGATACGAGAGTTGGTACCCTTTTGCCGCTTTCAAAAAGAGATATGGTTTGCCTGCTCAAACCACATCTCTCAGATAATTCAAACTGACTGAGATTGCGCTTTTTGCGTTCATCGCACAATAATTTCCTAAAGGAATTTATTATATGGTTTTTATTCATTTGGCTCCTATTTCTGTAAGGGCATTAGCATCGAATGATAGTCTCAACTTTAAACCAATGGCTAATGGCGTAATTTCATCTGTTAAATTATTAAAAGCAAAGTGGTTTTTTTCTTGGTTTTTATATTCTACAACTCTACTATAACTCCTTTTTGTAACCGAATTTAATCCGTAATCAAAATAGATACCCGTATAAAGCCTAAGATCTTCATTTAGTTTCCATTTAATACCCGTTTCTGCCGAGAGCAAAACTGCGGTTTGCAAAGTCAATTTATTTTCGCCTTTTTGTTTAGTAAATGTGCCAAATCCCAGAAATTTCTGATTTGCAAATTCACCATCCACATATTCGCTGTAACCGGAATTTTCTAAGGAATCGGCATAAGATTTGCTCTTTCCTGTTAAAGGAAATCCTATTTTTGTACCAGCCGTAGCATAGAGCAATTTGTCATTATAGATGCGTTGGTATTGAAGCATAAATGGAATTTGCAAGAACATAACGCTTTGTTCTTCTTTGTAGCCATTTACTGTGCTATGAAATTCCATTTCTCTGATTTGGAGTCCGAGGGATTCTGGAAGCGTAAACCTATATGATGGCTGGGTGTATCTTTTTAAACCGTACTCTCCATTGTAGAATGCCATTTCCAATCCGCTTCCAAGACCAAGGCTTGGAGTGAAAAAATAGGTGTAGCCAAGCCCGAAAATACCTCCGAACCAAAAGCTTTCCTTGCCTTCTTTTGCGTTGTTTATAAAAGTGGACAAACCAGTGCCGCCATAAATGGAAAGTTCGCTGCCAAAGGCTTGAACTCCCATTAACAAGGCAAAAAAGATTGACAAGTTTTTTTTCATTTTAGCACCTCTGCAACTCTAATTGCTTTTTTGCCACCTGTTTTGCTTTTCAACACCAATACATAAGCGTTTTTAATGTTTTTTATCTCTGAGGGTATGCTTCCTTGTACGTTTAAGTGAGCTAGGCGCTTGCCGGATATGCTGTAAACATCTACTGTTTCAACATCGTTAAAGTTGATTGTGGAATTTTTCTTGGCAATAACGGGCGGTTTAGAAATTTCGTATTCACAGCTCATAAACTTGCCTTCTTTTTCGTTTGTCATTTCCACATAGTATTTGCCAGGTTGAAGTGGCCTGCCGTCTGCATATTCAGACAATGATTGCTCAAATCCTACTTCTTTCCCGTCTCGGAACCATATAAATTCGTAGTATTTCAAATGTGTGCTGTTATTGGAGGGATTGTTGATTACCGCTAGAGTGTTGTTATCCCAGAGAGCTACCGCTACTTCTTTAAATGGAATACAATTTTTTGGCTTCACTTTAAAGTTCACAACGAGTTCCTTTTTTTCTGAAATACCTTCGCCACTAAATGTTATAGTTACGGTATATGTTTTTGCCTTCAAGCCCAAAATAGGCACAAGCCTAAATATAGCCGAAGCACCAACATCAATTGTTGATACCTTATCGCTTGAAATTGTGAAATATGCTGAATCTTTACCACTGAGTTTGACTGTTATCTCCCCCGTTGGTCTATCACCATCATTGCCCACAACAACGTTTAATGAAGTTTTTGAAGAGTAGCCGTAGATTGCATTGAAATCGTATGGGCTATCAGGGTGAATAGATATGCTTGGAAGCAGATGTGGAGGTATTACAGGAGGCGTATCTGGCGGTGTAACGGGTGGCGTAACAGGAGGCGTAACTGGTGGTGTGACAGGCGGCGTAACGGGAGGCACTACAATGGGCAAGATTGGGGTAATGACAACTGGATTGATTGCCGGATAGTTTGGTTTTTCCATACCAAACCACAGTATCTGCGCTCCTGCATTTTGGGGGGTAATGTTCAGTTTCCCTACACCATTGTCAAATTGCACTGAGCTGGGATTTGTTATCCCAAAGTCCTCAGGTTGAACACCAGTTAAATCAATGAGATGCGATCCACTGAATGAATCGTATATGTTTCCGGTGGTGAGATCTTTAACTGTAAACGTTATTTCAATATTTGTGTTTACCAATGGCCCACTATCACTGGCAGAAACATCTATTTCATAGTCAGGTGGGGGAATTTTAATTTTTATCCATTTGTAATCTGAATTGTAATTAAATGCTCCTGAACCTCTAGTTGATTCATTTGTGTACCACCAACTGTATCGGCTCGCGTAGTTATCCGGTATTCTTAAAACAACATCTTTTTCTTTCATCGCAGTTGTGTTACCAGAGACAGTAAAGGTACCGCTGTTAATTGTTAAAGTGCCAATCTCAGAATAAAATCCCTCGCTTTCAGTAGCATCACCAGCTGCCATAGTCAATATTCCGCCATCTTTGGCAAGTCTATCGCCATTCATAGAAATTGTGATTCCCGCATAAGAGGATATTCCGTAGCTCTTTGAGCTGGCATTTCCGCCTTGTGTTTTTAAATTTCCATCGCCTGTTATAGTTAAATTGCTCCTAGAAACTATGCCTGCGCTGTATTCCTTAAGGTCTGTGGTTTTATTTGAAACAAAAGAATTATCACCAACAAGTACCAGCGTTATTGGTGTTGGCTGGCTAAAATAAAGAGCATAAGTCGCAGTTGTAGTCCAATTAAAACCGTATATTGTTAGCGTGTTTGTTTCGGCATCCCATGATGTGGGTATAGGAACCTCGTTCTCTGTAGAAAAAATTTCATGGGCGGGCAGTGAACCAATTGCGGTATATATATTGCTTGCATAAAAATTGCCATCACTTTGGTTGAAGTACAGAGTACGGTCTTCTACGTATTCTTTAACTAAAAAATCCACATCCACACGCCTCATTATTACAGGTCCACCATCAATATCTTCTGGAGCCGAAATCAAAACATATGCGTTGTATGTTCCAACATTAAGTCCAAGTTTGGGTTTTATTGTAAATTTTTGAGTTTCATACTGGTTCATTCCATTATTAGAAATTTTTGTTAAATCAAGTTCAAAATCATCTGCATTTTCCCCAGAGAGGTAAATTGTTAATTTGCCAATTTTACCACCTATGTTTGTCACTGTTATTTCACGTTCAGGTTGTTTTGTGTAATCAAACGCTTCTTCAAATTTTGAAGAATATGAACTCAGCGATATGTCATAGCCGGCTTCCATTGCCAATTTGCCGGTTTCCTGATAATACACTTGGCTTCCTGCATCTGCTTGAAAATATTTGGCATCGCCAAAGGGGTCATCGGGTGGGTTTGGTGATTTTGCTCCTGTATTTATAAAAAGACCGCGTTCCGCAACTTTTGTTATCCAAACTTCCATGCCATCTGTGGGAGGCGGAACTCCGCCAGTGCCATCGCCGAGCGTGATATATCTGCTTCCTGCCATATAAACATTGCTTGAACTTCCATTGCCTTTGGTATTGTCTTTAATAATCGCTGTTCCACCAAGTCTGAACACGCTAGCTGTTTTGTCTGGATCTGTGTCTGTGGCAAGCGGTGTGTTTGCAAAATGCACGCCGCCGCTATAACTTGTGGCACTTGTGCCGCAAGAATTTTCAAATACTATGCCTCCGCTCATATTAAACGTAGCTCTAAGCGCATAAATGTAAACACCGCCACCGGAAAGATTTGTTTTGTTCCCTGTGATTTTTCCGCCGCTCATATTGAACGTACCTCTGCTATCCACATACACTCCACTGCCGTTATTGTCTCCGCTGGTATTATTTTGCAGTGTTGCACCATCGCTCATATTGAGAGTGCCGCCATCGCCAACAAAGATAAGCGAACCGCGAGCATTGGTTAAATACGGAGCGATATTGTTGCTTCCATCAATGGTAATATTTTGCAAATTGAGCGAACCTTTTTTTATTGTAAACAAATTGCCTGTTATTGCACGAGTTAGCTGGCGTGGCTGCTCAGTTGAACTTTGCAAGGTTAAAGTTTTGCCATTATTGTTTATTTCCAAAAGCGAAGTGATAGTAAAATCAGCACCGATTGAAATGGTCATATTAGAGCTACCAGCATTAAACGCTCTAATTTGAGAATTTAAGCCATCCATATTGAGGACTACTGATTGTGCCCATGATGCAATGGCTAAAAACAAAACCGACGCCCAGACCTTAAAGCCTCCAAAAGCTTTCATAATATGTCCTCATCGTTTACAATTTATAGGGTAATTATAGAAAATTTTTTCTACATTACCCCCTATCCAGCGGGAGTAGCTCAGCTGGTAGAGCGCTAGCTTCCCAAGCTAACGGTCGCGGGTCCGAATCCCGTCTCCCGCTTATCTTTTTAGGAGAGCATTATGGCAACAAAAAAACAGTCCAAAACGGCAAAGAAACAGTTGAAGTCAGCAAAAAAGCAGACTAAAGCTGCGACAAAGAAGCAGCCTAAAACGGCTAAGAAGCAGGCTAAAACTGCGGTGAAGAAGCAGGTTAAGGCGAAGGCGGTAAAACAACAGCCCAAAGCTGCGGCAAAGAAAAAGCAAATAAAGGTAGCAAAAACCGAAACAAGCCAAACAGTTGGCGGTCAATACGGTTATTTTGACGATGCTAACAAAGAATATGTTTTGCGCAATCCGGCAACTCCAATAAAATGGTGCAATTATGTGGGAACACTCGCATTTGGCGGCATTGTGGACACAACAGGCGGTACCGTGCTTTGCAAAGGAGACCCTGCTCTCAACCGCATAACCAAATACATAAGCCAAATGCCTTGTTCAGATTTCAAAGGCAGCACAATTTATATTCGCATAAAAGAAAAAGATTCAATAAGAATTCTCTCTCCCTTTGTTGTCCCTACCTGCACAATGTGGGACAGGTGGGAATGCCGCATAGGTCTCTCTTATACCAAATGGGTAGCCGAGGGCTTTGGTTTAAAGGTAACCGTAGTTGTTTTTGTTCCGTCAAAAAGTTCAACTTTAATCCAAGATATTTCCATTGAAAATGTGTCTCGCAAAAATATGGAAATAGAGGTGGTGCCGGTTTATGAGTTTAGTCATTTTGATGCCTTAAAGCAGTTGACCAATGCAGACTGGGTTCCTCAAACTATGACAGTTGAGGCACACAAAGAAAAAAGCGGTCACGTGATTTTAGAGCAGTACGCCTTTATGAAAAAGCAATATGCCGTAAATTATTTCACCGCAAGCCTGCCAGCAGATAGCTTTGATGGCGACCGCAGGGAATTTTTGGGCTTCAACGAAATAACAGGCTGGGCAGCTCCCGCCACGCTTTACAAGGGCAAACTCTCAAACAGCACCGCATTAAGAGGCGATAACATTGCAGCCCAACTCTTCAAATTCAAATTGGCTCCAAAAAAAGTTGGGCGCGTTGCCACACAGCTAGGGCAAGAGAAGAGCATAGAAGAGGCAATGCCCGCAATTAAAAAATATCGCGACCTTAAAAATGTTGACAAGGCATTCGCAGACCTTGCAGATTTTTGGAAACATTATCTAACAGCCTTGCAGGTTAAAACACCAGATGCCAGCTTTAACTCAATGATCAATGTGCATAATCCGCGCCAGTGCCACACCACAAAAAATTGGAGCCGCTATTTAAGCCTTTACCAGCTCGGTTTTGGTAGCGACCGCGGAATAGGATACCGCGATTCCAGCCAAGATTTGCTAGGCGTTATGAGCCACATGCCAGAAGAAGCACGTTTGCTAGCAGAAAATTTGCTCTCTGTACAATTAGAAGGTGGAAATGCAATGCACCAATATTTCCCCAGCACAATGGAGGCAAACGAAGGCGATTCCCGTGAAAAAGAAGACCGCCCAAAATACTACGGCGATGACCATCTGTGGATTGTTTTAACCGTTGCCTCTTATTTGAAAGAAACCGGAAATATGGAATTCCTTAAAAAAGAAATCCCATTCTATAACAAAAAGAAAGAATTAGAGGCCAGAGAAAAAGGCACGGTGCTGGAACATTTAAAACGCAGCCTTGCATTCTCTTGGAACGATAGAGGCACTCACGGCATTCCACATTTGGGTTTTGCAGACTGGAACGATACCGTTAATTTGCCAACAGGTGCGGAGTCACTTTTCAATGCAAGCCTTTTTGCAAAAGCCTTGCTAGAGATGATTGATATTTGCGAAGCCATTGAAGATAGAGAATTGGCAGGGCAATACAAAAACTGGTACGAAGAAATCAAAGCGCAGGTGAATAAAACAGCTTGGGATGGCGAGTGGTATGTGCGTTGGTTCGATGAAAAAGGTGAACCACTTGGTTCGTCAAAAAATCAGTACAACAAAATAGATTCGCTAGGTCAGAGCTGGCCTGTGATTAGCGGCATTGCGCCTGCTGAATATGCAAAAACAGCACTTGATAGCGTTAACAAATTGCTCAACACAGAAAATGGAATTAAACTTTCCTGGCCTGGCTACAACGGCTTTGACCCGCACGTTGGCGGCGTTTCAACATATCCTCCCGGAGCAAAAGAAAACGGCGGCATATTCCTCCACGCAAATCCTTGGGTTATGATAGCCGAAACCATAATTGGAAATGGAGACAGAGCCTTTCAGTATTACAACCAAATAAACCCGGCTGCAAAGAACAATGGCAAAATAAGCGAGTTTGAATCTGAGCCATATTGCTATCCGCAAAACATTTTGGGCAGCGAGCACAAGCAGTTCGGTTTGGCGCGCAATGCGTGGTTAAGCGGCACAAGTTCCTGGACATATCAGGCTGCAACCCAATATATTTTGGGCATAAAGGCCACATTTAAAGGATTGTCCGTTAATCCCTGTATCCCAAAAGTTTGGAAAGAGTTTAGCGTTAGCCGCAAATTCCGTGACGCTGTTTATGAAATTTCTGTTAAAAACCCAAACGGCGTAAGCAAAGGAGTAAAATCTGTTACCATAGATGGCAATGCCATTGAAGGCAATGTGCTTCCAATTTTGGAAGGTAAAAAGCATATTGTTGAAGTTATTATGGGAGAGTGATGAAAACCTATATTTACGTGGTAATAGCCATAATTGCCTTGATTTTAGACCAAGTGACAAAACTTTGGGCAGACTCCCATCAACTAGGTTGGAGTGTGCCTGTTATAGGTGATTTTCTTCGTTTTACCCTTATTTACAACGAAAATGCCGCATTTTCCATGAAACCACAGAGCATTCCCCAGAGCATTTTGCCTTGGCTTTCGCCAACTGTGTTTTTTGGAACTTTGGTGATTATAGCCTGTGGAGCGGCAATTTGGTTTTTCAGAGGCTTGCACAAAGAGGATTATTTATCCAAACTCGGCATTGCTCTTATTATTGCGGGTGCTTGGGGGAATTTTTGCGACCGCCTGCGCATAGGCAAGGTGGTGGATTTTATAGATGTTATTTTCATAGACTTTATTTATGAACGCTGGCCTACATTCAATTTAGCCGATTCTTGGGTTACGATAGGAATAACATTGCTGTTCATAAGTTCGCTTACGTTTAAGAAAAAGAGTGAGTCAGAGCAAAAATGCATTAGATGCAGATATAATGCTTTAAAACAAAGGGAAAAGTTGGTTTTTTCGCGGAAAATGACAAGAATGCCTTGAAAATTTTACAATTGCCTAAAAAAATCTATATTAATGGTGTTGTGTTTTAAAAATTGGAGGACATAATGTCAAAAACCAAAAAAACTTTCATTTATCGAGCTTTTATCTCAATGCTTTGCGTTTTAGCGAGTTGTTCCTCAGACGACTCAGGCTCCAATGATAAACACTCAAGCCCCAGTACAGCTACGGTTTCCCTAGGTTGCACAGGTCTTCAAAGAAATGTTGCGAAAGGCGGTACCATTGAAATACCTGATTTAGAATGTAACAATGGCCGCACAGCAACTGACGAAATTTGGTATGGTATCCCAGATGGCAATTGGGAAGTAGATCCAAACACTAACGCCACATCCTATGTAATAAGCGTTACTGCTACCTGCGGTTCAGTTGAGCTATTGGATGTTCCCTGCGGCAAGGTAAATGTCACAGCTGCAGCAGGAGGCTCAAGCAGTTCTAGGGGTGGAAGCTCTAGCAGCGGTACGGCTGTGACCCTAACTTGCACAGGTCTTAAACAAAGCGTTGCGAAAGGTGGTACCATCGCTATGCCAACTTTAACATGTAGCAATGATGTTTATGCAAGTGAGGAAACGTGGACTGGCCTCGGATCAGGGGGTTGGATAGTAAATACAAATACTAGTGCCACATCCTATACCATAAGCGTTAGTGCTAATTGCGGTTCAGTTAGGAAAACAGGTGTAAGTTGCGGCACGATAGCTGTCACAGAAGCAGGCTCAAGTAGTTCTACGGGTGGAGGCTCAAGCAGTTCCAGAGGCTCAAGCAGTTCTGCGGGTTCGAGCAGTTCTTGGGATCGTATTATAACTTGCACATTTAGCAAAGGTACGTATGCGGTTGGAGAAGATGTTCTTGCTCCAGCAATCAAGTGTTTCGAAGCCGACGGTATTACCCCCTACACCACTAGTGAGCCAGGGAGAGGTAATGCGAATTTCACTGTTGCCTCTGGAGGAGGATCTCTAGCTAACCCAACCGCATGGAGAACTGCGAGTGGTGTTACAACATTTAATACACCTGGTACAAGGACCATAGCAGTGTCAAATGTAACATGTGGTTCCCACCAGCAAAGAGCAGCAACTTGTACTCCTTCTTTAAACATAACTGCTCCAACATACATGCTCACTTGCGTTGATGTAGCTTCATCAGGTACAGCAGGCATATCAATACCCAAACCGGCAGTGACTTGCACTGGTAGCAACGGTACAACATCAACACCTGTTGCCACGAGTCTTACTTGGAATTCAACACCAACTCTAAATTGGGATACTCCTACAGCAGGTCAATACACTGGCGTAACGGTATCTACAACCGCAGGAGACTGCGCTAGCAAAACTGCCACTTGTGGCGGCACATTAACAGTAGGTGCGGCACCAGTGACATACACGCTCTCTTGCGGTGATGTACCTACAACAGGCACGGTAGGCACAGAAATAACCCCGCCGACAGTGACTTGCACAGGTAGCGACGGTACAACATCAAATGTTACTACTGGTCTTGTATGGGCAGATGCACCTACTTGGGCTAATCCTGTGGAAGCTACTACATACTCTACAATAAAGGTAACTACAACCGCAGGAAACTGCGCTGGCAAACCTGCTGCCTCTTGTGGCGGCACATTAACAGTAGGTGCGGCACCAGTGACATACACGCTCTCTTGCGGTGCTGTACCTGCAACAGGCACGGTAGGCACACCAATAACCCCGCCGACAGTGACTTGCACAGGTAGCGACGGTACAACATCAAATGTTACTACTGGTCTTGTATGGGCAGATGCACCTACTTGGGCTACTCCCGAGGAAGGTTCATACTCTGCCATAAAGGTATCTACAAACACAACCGCTGGAAATTGTGCTAGCAAATCTGCTGTTCCTTGTAGTGGCGGCCCATTAGTAGTTGCTCCGACAAGTTCAGGAGATTAGTGACTAAAGTTTTATCCATATTATGCCGATAGATATTAAAAAGGAGTGTGTAATATGGATGTAAATACCGCAGTAAACGCATTGGCCGTTAAACGTTACGATTCGGCCTCAAGTACGGGTAAAACCGGAAAAACAGGGAAACACGAAGCCCATCAGGTTCCGAGCTATGTGCCAAAGAATAAAGAAGAGGTTGCTGAGAACCCAGAAGATACTTTGGAAATTAGCGAAGAAGCTGCCAAAAAGAGTGATAGTGTCAAGGAGAAAAACAAGGGTCAGTGGAAAAACTTTGACATGGATGCCTTCCAAACCGGCATTCGCAACACGCTCATGCAGTCCATTAACCAGGCAAAGGATGCGCTCAAATCCTCTGGCGTTGATTTTGCCAAGTACAATAGCGATTCCATTTTGTACGACTTGTCTGGGATGAAAGATGTAGAAGAATCCAAGGTTCCTGACTATTGGAATGCAGAAAACACATCTCAGCGCATAGTGGATTTTGCAATGAGTTTTCGCGGTCTTGCTCCAGAACTCTCCGATGAGGAGTATATAGAGCAGGTTCGCGCAGCAGTTGAAAAGGGATACAAACTCGCTAAAAAAGACCTTGGCGATTTGCCAGGCCCCACTGCTAAACTCTTTAACAATACATATAATTTGACTATGAGTAAATTTGATGAGTTACTAGAAAAAGCACGCAAGGGAGCCACTGAATAGATGTACTCATCACCTCCTGCACTAGAAAAACTAGTGCAGGAACTTTCCAAATTGCCTAGCATAGGGCGAAAAACCGCCCGCAGGCTCGCTTTCCATTTGATTTCTGGAGACAGGGAAAAAATGGAGGATTTGGCAAATTCAATTTTAAATGCAAAAAATAGGCTTGTTCACTGCACTCGGTGCTATGGAATTTCCGAGAGCGAGATTTGCCAAATATGTGAGAGCACCCATAGAGATAGCGAGTTGCTTTGCGTTGTTGAAAGGGCAAGTGATATATTGCCTTTTGAAAACAGCGGTGCATACAAGGGTTTTTATTTTGTCCTCGGTGGGGTTCTCTCACCCCTAGATGGCATAAAGCCAGAGACATTGCACATTCCAGAATTAGTTGAGCGAATAGAAAAGGAAAACGTGAAAGAACTCATTTTAGCCTTGGGGTCTAGCCCAGAGGCAGAGAGCACTGCGCTTTACATTGACCGCAGGCTTGCAAATTTACCCTGCAAACGCACAAAACTCGCCAGAGGCATACCTGTTGGCAGCGAATTGGAATTCATAGACGATGTTACTATGTTAAGAGCTTTTGAAGAAAGGGTGAGGGTTTAGGAATTTTACTCACCCTGCTATTTTCACTTCATGAGCAGGGTTCGCCCTTCGGGCTGTCCTGCGGACATTAAAAATTTTCTAATAATGCCTGTTTTCTTAGCAAAGCTTTTGGACAGGCACGAAAATTTTTTCTATATTTACTCCCGATTATGGAAGAGATAGTAGTTACAGGAATGGGTTGTGTTACCGATTTAGGCAACA
>JAITFN010000008.1 GCA_031281345.1 Candidatus Fibrimonadaceae bacterium | reverse complement strand
GAAGGTACCATTATCCTTTTCTGCTTGTAAAGGTTTTTCCTGTCAACTATCATATCGTATTCCGCCGACAAATAACGAAGCATTCTAAGCGGCATATTGTTGTTAACCGAAGATTGGTGTTCAATGAGGACAATGAGCCTGTCTTCCAGTACAAAAGCTATATCGTTGATTTGATTCATGTAAAGCACATCCGAGAGAGTCACAATCTCTATTTTTGTGCTTTCAGGGTAGCTTTTGCCGCTGATTGCGCTGTATAGCTCCAATAGGTTGCTTTTTTCGCTGAAAAGCCGCGTGAAAACGCTATCCTTGTGGTTGCGGTTGGTTTTGATTTCGGTCATAGAATCCTCCGTTTTTGTTCGTTACTTACTTAGACGTACAAAAACGGAAAAAAATCCCGAAAAAATGACTTTTGCCTACATTTTTTTAAAAAAGCCCATAAATAAATACTTTAACAAGTGGCAGGCATACTTATTTGCAAACAAGTGTTTGCAAAATTGTGCAGATTTTTGTTCAAAACAAAGGAATGCGTAAAAATTGGCACGATTTTTGCATTCCAATACTTTGATATGTCTATTTCTGCAACAGAAAGCACTGGGGCGCGTTTTCCAAACGCAAAATCCGTTGATGCCAAAAAATGGAAGGCGGCTCAGGATTTTGAGGCTATGTTCATACATCAAATGCTCAAATCCATGCGAAATACCGTTCCAAAAGACGATGAAATGAGCAGCGGAAGGCGAATTTTCACAGAAATGTTAGACGAACAGATTGCAAATACAGCAAGCCGTACAGGTCATTTTGGGCTTGCGCAAATAGTTTACAAAGAACTTGCCGGAAAAGAAGCTGGGGAGGCAAACGCCAAAGGCATTACTAAAGCCTCTGGGGAGCAAATAGAAAACTGGGTAAACGAAGCATCTAAAACGCTTGACCTAGACAGAAACTTGATAAAAGCCGTTATTCGCCAAGAATCTGGCGGAAATTCCCTCGCAGTCTCTAGCAAAGGGGCAAAGGGACTTATGCAGCTTATGGATTCAACCGCCAAAGATATGGGCGTTACAAACTCCTACAACGGGCGGCAAAACGTGATGGGTGGCGCAAGATACCTTAAACAAATGCTTTTGCGCTTTAACGGCGATGAAAGCAAGGCTCTTGCTGCTTATAATGCAGGACCCGGAACTGTGGAGCAATACGGTGGAATTCCACCTTATGAAGAAACCAAAAACTATATTAAAAACGTTTTGCAGTACAAGGAACAATTTTCAAAAGAGGAGGCGTTATGAACACCGAAAGCCCTGAGCAGGAGTTTGAAACTCTTATCACAGTACTTGGCAAAATGAAAGAGCAATATGTTCAGCAAAAAGAAGTGCTGGTGAAACAGCGTGCTGCCATAATAAGCAACAACACCACGGAATTAACAGAAATTCTAAACCAAATAGACAATATAAACGAAAACATAGCCCGCTTGGAAACTCGCCGCATTTTCAACACAGATGTTTTGGCGCAATATGCAAGTTCAGAAACAAAAACCATTCGCGATATTGTTAAAGCTTTTCCAGATCTCAATGGCAAAAAATTGGAAACGGTTGCAATGGAGCTTAAAAAAGAGGCATTGGAAGTAAAAAATATTTCCACATCCAATACAGACCTTTTGGAAATTTCGCGCAATATAATTAAAGAAACTATGAAGATAATAATGACCCAAAACGTGGATCCTAGAGACCGCGCTTGGAGAACCTACGGCAACAGCGGTGCTTATGCCAGAACCGTGAGAAGAGAACCCGCGCATTTGGTGAATAGACAAGGATAACGATGCTCCACTACGCGGAAACGCATTTTAGATTTCCTGTTTCAAGGCTTTATCGCAAAGAGCCTGTTATTTTAATTGATGCACCTTTTCAGGTTTGTCCAGGGGAGCTTTGCCCTATTTGGCTAATAACTAGAAAAGCAAATTTATTTGCAATTTACGTTGAAGAAATTTACGGAGAGTGGAAAAATGTGAGTGGCAAAAGCATATCTTTTAAGCTGCCTATTGGAAAACGATTTGATAAAAAATTTCATTTTGAAGAGCTGAATTTTGAAAAACCTGAGAACTGCTCGGGTTTGTGGATGCTGAATATTTTTATTAAATATAAAAGTAAAATAAAAGGCAAAGAAAAAATTTGCGAGAGATGGAATTATCCTTTTTTGCCGCCAGAACCGCTGATAATAAATTTTCTAAAAGAAGTTCCACCAAAGCCAGATGGCTGGCTTGCAGGAGAAACTCACTGCCATTCTAGCTATACCTCAGATTCCGTGGAATTTGGAGCCGCTCCTGACGTTTTGCAAAAAGCAGCAAAATCTGTGGGGTTAGATTTTGTTTGCATAACAGACCATTCTTACGATTTGATGAACGAAAAAAAATTTCAAAAGATGAAAGCTGATGCAACTTGGCCATTGCTGATTGCTGGAGAAGAAGTTTCTTGCGGAAATTCAAAAAACCAAAATGTGCATTTGTTGGTTTTTGGCAATGAACATTATATTGAGGGGCACGGAGATGGGGGTCGCAGGTGGTGGAACACAAAACCGGATTTGAGCATTAGCGAGGCCATAGGCAATAATATTGCGTATGCGGCGCACCCAAAATTGCAAATGTTGCTTGCAGAAAAAATTTTGCTGAAAAGAGGGCATTGGAGCTACAGAGATTTAACGGAAAATAATATTTGCGGAATTGAATTTTGGAATGGGTTTAGAGGGCGTGATTTTTACGAAGGGCGAAAGCTTTGGATAAAAGCTCTGCTTGCAGGGCACAAACTTTTGCCTCTTGGCGGCAACGATTCTCACGGAGATTTGAACGATTATACCGCAGTTAAACAGCCGCTCTGGAGCCTAAGATGCAACTCAGAACACGTATTTGGGCAGGTTAGAACAGTGATTCCAAACACGGGCAAAACCCCTTTTAGTAGCGTTCCAGAAAATCTCTACATAACAGATGGTCCAGCTTTATGGTTTGAAAACGGAAAACTGCACGCAAAAAGCACAAAAGATTTTGGAGAGTTTTTGAGCATAACAATTTTCAGAGGCTGCGAGGGCAAACCAAATTTTGAAAAAAGAGAAGAGATGAAAATAGGCGATTCTTATGAATGTGAATTTGAGTTTGAATTTGAGATTCCTTTAAACAACAGCCTTTATGTGAGGGCAGAATGCGAGACGAGTTGTGGAAAATTTGCAATGACAGCGGCGATTTATTCAAGTCTTGCTGTATAGCTACTTCTATAAATGGAGAGAGAGAATTTTTGACCATTAACTGCGAGCAAAGCAGCATATTTGACTGTGCTTCCATAACAAAGTCTATGCCCACAGGCTATCTCGCTTTAAAGGCCATAGAAAAGGGAATTTTGAGCCTTGATACTCCTGTGGCAGATGTTCTCCCAGACTTTGCAGCGTATCACAACAAAGAGGCAAAAGTATTTCACCTGCTAACTCACTCTTTGGATTACCGCTTTCCTATGAGCAGCCTCAAAAATTTGCCGCCACAGGAAATTTGGCAGCGAATTTGCGCGCATAAATTTGAAATACCACCTGGTGAATTATTTTGCTACGGAAACGCAAACAGCATTTTGCTCGGAAAAGTTTTGGAAGCTATTTACAATACGCCTTTGGAAAAACTTGCAAAAGAAAAAGTTTTTGAGCCGCTGAAAATGCAAAGCACCGGTTGGCATCCTCTTGAATGGGCGCAGGCAAACTGCATTATACCCACGGAAATTTGCCCTTGGCGTGGGCGCGAATTAAGAGGAGAAACGCACGATGAAAGCGCGTGGAAATTGGAGCAGGAATTTGGAGCCCTTGGTTCTGCGGGAATTTTTAGCACTGCTCCAGATATTTTAACGTTTTTGGAACACATATTGAAAGATGATTTTTTGCTTGAGAAATTGACAAGAAATGCATTTGAGGGGCTTCTACTACAGCAGGAATGCACCGCGCTTGGTTTTGAACTGAATAACCCAAAATTTATGGGAAACTCTCCTTCTCCTGTTTTTGGAAAAACAGGCTTTACCGGAACCAGCTTTATTTGCCAGCCGCAAAGGAAGTTTTGCCTTGTTATTCTCTGCAATTACACATATCCCGTGCGTAAACCAAATGCAGATAGAATAAACGAATTCAGAGCAAGAGTGGCAGAGCTTTTTTACTAGTTTATCCCCATGAGGATTACGGAAAAATTAAAGTCGTATAAACCAAAAAGCCTTACTCATACAATAGTTTTTTCGGTTTTTACATTGCTTTTAATTTCAATTGGATTGTTTGTGTTTTTCAATTTTATGAAGATAAAAGAAGAAATCTCGGAACTCAATATGAAACAGATGCACAATTTGGTTTTGGCATATTCAGAAGTTTTAAATGGCGATAGCATAGAGTTAGATTTTAAAAGAAGGGAAAAAAATGTTAATTACAACAGTTGGAGTGACATAGGCGATAGTCTGCTCAGAAAATCTGGAGTTAAATATCTTTATGTTATGAATATATATTATAACGATTCCATAGAATATTATCTAAGCGCAAGAGACCACTTGGGAAAAATTAATTTTTTGGAAAAAGAACGCATAGACGATTTTGACACCAATATTATAAATGGGTTGAAAAACAAGTTAGATATAAAAACTTCCAAGATAGATTATTATCCCAGTTTTGGTTGGCTTGTATTTTCTTACGTACCTATAAAAAATTCAAAAGGCAAAGTTGTTGCTTTTGTTGGTGCAGACAAAGAGATGTTTGATATAGATAACGATATGAGAAAAATTGGAACCAAAATTTTGGCTGCTGGTGTTTTATTTCTTGCGATAGTGTTTGTGCTTATAACATATTTAATCAGAAAAATATTCGTTTCACCTATATCAAAAATAATTGAAGCGGCAGATAATTTTAACCTATTGAATGTTTCTTTCAAAAATTTGGACTTAACTCGCATTAAGGAATACGATACTCTAATAAAGAGCTTTAGAAATATGGAAAAGAAAATAAATTATGCAATTACCAGAAGTTTCACAGATGAACTGACAAAACTAAATAACCGTTATTTCTTTACGCTTTCATTGGAAAATATTTTGAGGCCGGTGGAAAAGGAAAAGAAAATTGCTTTTTTGGTAATAGACTTAGATTCTTTTAAACAGATAAATGATACTTATGGGCATGAGAAAGGCGATTTTGTTCTTAGAAATACTGGGATAATTTTGAAGCAGGTGTTTGGAGATTTGCCTGGTGTTGTGGCTCGCCTTGGTGGAGATGAGTTTGCTGTTTGTTTAGATAATATTGAAGATAAACAGATTGTTGAAGATAAGTGCAAAATTTTAAAAAAGGAACTTTCACAAATAAATTATGCCGAAGATAAAACTGGCGTTAACGCAAGCATTGGTATTATCGTAACCAAATTTAGCGATACTGCGCCTATTTATACAGAAATATTTTCTTCTGCCGATAACAATCTTTACAAGGTTAAGGCAAAAGGGAAAAACAGCTACTTGATTTCGGAGATTTAACAAGCGGTGGATACATTTAAAGCTTTTCCGCACGTGGCTTCCATAGATATAGGGAGCAACAGCACAATTCTTTTGGTTGCAAAAAAAGAAGAAAACAATTTGCGCGCCTTGGTGCAAAAAATTGAAGTTTACAGGCTTGGAGAAGAAAGTTTGGAAAGGCTTTGCTCCATTTTGGCAGATTTCAGAAGTTTGGCACATTCACTTGGCGCAGAGATAAAAGCCGTTGCCATGACAGAAGCAGCGAGAAAGGCAAAAAACAAAGAAGAGCTTTTGCAGGCGGTGGAGAAAGTTCTTTGGGTGAAACCTCGCATAATAAGCGGAGAAGAAGAAGCCGAGCTATCTTATAAGGCTGTTTCAAAGGTTTATGGGCAGGGGATTTTAACCGTTGATGTTGGTGGAGGTTCAACGGAACTTGCAAATGGAAAGAATTTTTTGAGTATTCCTGTTGGCGCGCTTGAGCTTTATGAACGTATGGGGTGGGTTCCTGGTCCTGAATACAAAAAATGGTCAAAGGATTTTTTTAAAGAGATTAACATAAAGCCTTTTGCAAAAAGGGAATCTTATTTTGTTGGTGGAACGGCTGTTGCCCTTGGAATGCTTGTTAAAGAAATGCAAACCTTTGATGCTAATGCTTTGGAAGGAGAGTCTATTTTTGTTGCTGATATTGAAAGGGTAATAATACATTTAAGCGGTTTGTCAAAAGAACTGAGAAACACGTTGCCTGGTTTGGAAAAGGGCAGGGGAGATATTATTATTTGCGGGCTTTATTGGATTAGGTCTCTTTGCGAAAAATTAAAGATAGATTCCATAAAGGTTTCAACGCTGGGTTTAAGGTTTGGGCTTTTGTGTGACTAATCCTGTTAATGAATGGATTTTAAAGGCTGCTCAATTTGAGGAGCCACTTGTGCAAGCTGCAAATAGGGCAGAAACTTTGCAGGCAAAAATAAACTGGCTATTGCTTGGTTCTGCTCTGCAACAGAAAATAGGGCTCTCTGAATTACAAAATTTTTTAACCGAATTGCAAAAAGAGATAAGTGATATTGCCTCTCTTCCAGTTCCTTCTGAAAATTTGATTTTAAGCGTAATTTCAAAATGCGGGCTTAACGATTGGAACCTTGCACAGCAGGCTGCAGGCATTGTTTGGAGCGTGGGTAGGTTTGCCCGTGCTAGGGAAAATAGGCTTGATTTATGGGCAAAAAATCACCCCCCATCGGTTCTTTGGCAGCAGAGTAGCGAAATTTTTTATATGGGAAAGAGCAATCCGCTTAGGCCAAAAGTTTTGGGATTTTTATTCCGCTTGTCTTTTCTATCTAATATAGGCGAGGGTGTTTTGCCGCCGCTTCCGAATTTTGCTGGTACAAGAAGGTGGCTAATTCAGTCTGGTATTTACAATTCAGAGCAGTCCCCAAAAGAGAAGCTGAGGGACGCAAATTCCCTTTACAAGGAGTTATTCCCCCAAAAACCCCCCCTTGCCTGCCACGCTTTGCAGTTTTTTGCAGAACCTGTAGATGAAAACACTTATTTTTGCCAGAAAATCTTCCCGTGCAATCTATGCCCTGTGGGTGATTTTTGCAAGTGGGCGAGGTAAAATTTTTCTATATTAATTTTATGTATAAAAATCCATTAATATCCTTTAACTATGCCATACCATCAATAAGGCTTGAGAACAAGGGTATTTTTGCAAAGGAGTTATCTAACTTTTGATGTCCCCCCCCCCCCCCCCCTAAAGGAGAGAAACGAAAAAATGTATAAATCTCAAAGTCTTTCCAAAACAATAACTTTTTTAGTTTTAATAGTGCTTTTAATTGTAACTGGCCTATTTTTATTTTTCAATTTTATAAAATTAAAGGAAGATGTAATAGAATGGAATTTAGAACAGATGCATACTATGGTTCTGACATATTCAGAGATTTTAGACGGCGACAGTATAGAATTGGACTTTATAAGAAGGGAAAAAAATATTAATTACAATAGATGGAGTGATATAAGCGATAGCCTGCTTAAAAAAATGGGAATGAAATATATTTATGTTATGAATGCCCGTTATGGCGATTCTATAGAATTATATTTAGAAGGAAGACACCATAATGGAAAAAGTAACTTTTTGAGGAAACTGCCTACTACGGATTTTGATGTAGATATTATAAGGAAATTGAATAATAAATCAGAGGTATTTGTTTCTAAAACTGGTTATTACCCTGATTATGGAGGTTGGCTTGCATATTGCTATGTAGCTATAGAAAATTCAAAGGGCGAAGTTGTTGCTTTTGTTGGTGCAGACAAAGAGATGTCCGATATCAATGATAACATAAAAAAAACAGGAACAAAACTTTTGGTTACGGGCATTTTGTTTCTTGTAGTAGTGCTTGTTTTGATAACGTTTTTAATCAAAAAAATACTCATTTCCCCTATAGCAAAAATAATTAAGGCAGCAGATAACTTTCATCTGTTACAAAATGTTTCTTTTGAAAATTTAGATTTAACCTATATCAGTGAATACGATGCCCTAATAAAGAGCTTTAGAAAAATGGAACAAAAAATAAATTATGCAATTACCAGAAGTTTCACAGATGAACTCACAAAACTCCATAATCGTTATTTCTTTACGCTTTCTTTAGAAAACATTTTAAAACCAGTAAGTGAAGAAAAGCAAATAGCTTTCTTGATAATAGACCTAGATTCTTTTAAACTGATAAATGATACCTATGGGCATGAGAAGGGCGATTTTGTTCTTAAAAACACTGGAATTATTTTAAAGCATGTGTTTGGGGATTTGCCAGGTGTTGTGGCTCGTCTTGGTGGTGATGAGTTCGCGGTTTGCTTGGATAATATTAAAGATGTACAGTTTGTTGAAGATAAATGCAAACTTCTTAAAGAAGAACTTTCGCAGATAACTTATGCTGAAGATAAAACCGGCGTTGGCGTGAGCATTGGGGTTATCATAACCAAATTTAGCGAAGTAGCACCTGCTTATACAGAAATATTTTCTGCAGCAGATAACAATCTCTACAAAGTCAAGGCAAGAGGGAAAAACGGCTACTTGGTTTCGGAGATATAATCAACTATAAGTCAATGGATTTTGCTATATTTCCAAACAATGATTATCACTATTCTTGATTTGCTAGGCACATTTGCTTTTGCCATAATTGGAGGGGTTAAGGCAGCAAGACGTGGCATGGACTGGTTTGGTGTAATTGTCCTTTCAATTGTTACTGGTACTGGTGGCGGTCTTATACGTGATGCTTTGCTCGGCAACCATCCTCCACTGGCTTTTAATAAACCTGCGTATGTTATTCTCTGCATTTTTGCTGGAGTTCTTGTTATAGTGGCTCAAAATAAAATAACCAAATATTGGCTTTTAGTTATGATAATAGATGCCATTGGGCTTGGTACTTTTACTGCCATAGGTGCAATTCATACGGAAAATGCTGGGGCAGGCGGAGTTGCCATTATTTGCATCGCTGTGTTAACGGCTGTTGGCGGCGGAATGCTCAGAGATATTCTCGCTAATGAAATTCCGCAGGTATTGAAAAGCGATTTTTATGCAACTGCAGCACTCATAGGCGGTTTTTTCTTTTGGATTTTTGGGCTGTTCACCGCTGAGCATCACGCTATAAAGGTGGTTGGAACAATAACAATAACCATAATTTTGCGCTTGTACGCGATGTATGCAAAATTGGGATTACCGAAGGTAAGGTAACCATTTACTAAATTTCCATTATGGCAAAATATTTATGCGTTAATATAGACCACATTGCAACCATTAGAGAAGCTCGCAAGGTGCGTGAACCAGAACCTGTTGCGGCTGCTGTTATAGCCGAGCTTGCTGGTTGCAGAGGCATAACCGTGCATTTGCGGCAGGATCGCCGCCACATAAACGATGGCGATGTGCATTTGCTGCGTCACACCGTTGTTGGCTCGCTGAATTTGGAAATGGCACCCACGACAGAGATGGTGCAGTTTGCAAAAACCGTGCTTCCCAATATGGCTACTTTGGTTCCCGAAGGTCCCAACGAGCTTACAACCGAGGGTGGGTTAAACGTTGAAGCAAAAATTTCTGAGATAACAACTGCGGTTCAGGCTTTGCGCAGTTCTGGCATACTTGTTAGCTTGTTCATAGACCCTGTAAAGGAGCAGGTGAAAGCAGCCCGCAAAGCTGGTGCAGATTATGTGGAACTCCACACAGGTTCTTTTGCAGAGGCTTTTGAACGCCGCAACGAAAGTGAAATAGAACTTGAAGTTTCAAAATTGCAAGACCAAATAGCCCTTGCGCTGAATTGCGGATTAAAGGTTAATGCAGGGCACGGATTAAACTACCGCAATGTAAAACGCATAGCAGGGCTTAGTGGAATAGAAGAATTCAATATTGGGCACAGCATTGTTGCCCGTGCCGCTATGGTTGGAATGGACAAGGCGGTGCGTGAAATGCTTGCTTTGATAGGCAGTTAGCGGCCAGCTTTCACTGTGTTTTGCACATTTTCTGAGAGCAGTCTCTCGTAGATAAAGCTGCAAAGCTTGGCTTGGCGGTCTTCGTTTAGGTTAACGAATTGCGAACTTGCTTTGTAGTTTAAAATGGAGATTATCCTCAAATCCACATATAAATCCAAACTTTTGGCAACCAAAAGGCAGTTCATCAAAACATCGCCAGCAGACATTTTTTGCACAATTTTTTCTGGAGACCAAGATATTTGCAAGCCGCCCATGGATATGTTGTTGATTCTAACCGGATATTTTTGCCCATTTTTTGCCGTTATCAAAAGCTGGGCATTTTCGTAATCTGGAATATCAATGCGAACAAATTGCCTTTTCTCGTGAGTATCGCCAAGAGATTCGGCTACGGCCTCTATTTTGTCTATGAATATTTGCTGACTTGAGTTTTGCAAAATAAAATTTGAGCAACCTGCCTTTATAAGGCTCTCAATGCATTCTTGAGTTGGCTGGTTCAAAATGACAATGGGTATAATAGCACGCATTTTAGCGTCTTGCCGCATGAATTTCAAAAAATCTGTGGTCTGTGTGTCTTCTGGGGAGCAAGAACACAAAAACATTGGATATTCGCCAGATACCAAAGCCAAAGTGGCGTAAGAAATTGATTCCACCGCCTTAGGCAAGAATTTTTGATACATAAGCAAGCGAATATACTTTTCGGTGTCTTGCGCATCGTTTGAATAAATGAGAATTTTAGAACCTATTGCCATAACTATATTACTTTGGGAATTGTGAAGTGGTGGTTTTCTTCCTGTGGGGCATTAGCAAAGGCTTCTTCGTAAGAGAGACCAGGAAATTCTGTATCTTCTCTCAATGAAGACGCTGCTTCTGCCACCATAGGCTCAACATTTTTTAGATCCAATTCTCTAAGGTTTTCCATAAGCTTTAGCATTTCTTGCAGCCTTTCTTTGGCCTGCTCGGCTTCTCCCTCTGAGAGAGTTAATCTGGAGAGCATTGCCAGTTTGTTAATGTCTATGGACTGGATCATGCTTGCAATATAGAAATTTCTACATTGCCCTTATGCTTTTTGCGTTTGCCGGCTCTGATGAATTTGCCAAAGATTGCAGAATTGAAAAATTCTGGGCGGAATCTTTGGTAGGAGGCTCGCAGCGCAAGGTCTTTTTTGCAACAGATGGCTCAAAAGAAGAGAGTTCCTTGGTTAGCAGCGTTGCTGAGGCTTTAACCCCTTCTTTTTTTGAGCCTGCCGCAAGCGTTTTAATTAGGCACGCTGAATTTATGCATGCCGAAGAACAGCGAAGCCTAGCGAGCCTTTTAACTGATTTATGCAAGAGTGGCAGCTTTCAGGGAAATTTGGCCATTGATTATTTTAAACCGGATAAGAAAAGCGCTTTGTGGAAATTCCTTGAAAAACAAGGAGTTGTGGAAAATTTTGAGCCTCCTTCCAAGTATGGCAATGCTATTCAAAAGTGGATAGTAGATTTGGTTCAAAAACATTTTCAGAAAAAAATAAGTTCAGATGCAGCACTATACATCGCAGATGCCATAGGAGCAGACACCAAGCGCATATATAGCGAAATAAAAAAAATATTCTTATACGATAGCAGCATACAAGAAATAAATGTGCAGCACTCTCAGTTGTTCATAAAACAGAACAGAGAAGTTAATGCTTACGAATTGCAAGATTCTTTTGGTTTTAGGAATTTGCGGGCGTTTTTGCCCAAATTTCGCAGAATTTTAGCAGAAGAAGGCGATGAGGTTTTTATGCCTGTGGTGGGTGCGCTAAGGAGCCACAGTTTGAATCTATTGCATATTCAAGCTATGAAGGCTAAAAAGATTTCTGAATACGAGATATCGGCTCGGATTTTGCCGCCTAATCAGGTTTTTCTTTACAAGAAAAATCACTTGCCCGAGCAGAGTGCTTGTTGGTCGCTTGGCAGCCTGCAAAAAACAATTTTGCGTTTAGACGAGATTTCTTATGGCAAAAAGGTAGGCTATTATAGGGACCTGCCCTCATTTGAACTTGCAATTTGCGGATTGCTGATATAAATACCTATTTATTTTCTATATTTACTCTGCAATGGCGGCACATAAAATTTGTCTTGGCGTAGAAACAAACCAAGACGGGCTAAAAATCGCTCTGGTTGAACCGGAGCGCAAGCATATTATTAGGGTAGATGCTATTCCAACAAGCGGGAATTCAATAAACGATGTTTCAATTTATTCTTCTGTTTTAAATTCTTGGATGCGTAGCAACTTGCTCCCTAAAATAAGTTCTATAGCTGTTACTTTCCCTGCTTGCAATGGAATAATGCGCCTTGTTTCAATTCCAAAAGAAATTCAAGATGCCTATAGCTATGTTAGCTGGGAATTTGCCTCTTCGATAAACTCCAATGCAGGCGATTACAAAATGGTAGTGGCTTTTTATCCAAACGCAAAAAAGCCCGAATGCGCCATTACGGTTTCAATGCGCAAAAGGATAGTGGATTCTTTTCATTCCGCAGAGCTTGAAAGGAGCGGGTTAAGACCAAGCTACCTTATGGCAGATATTTGTGTTTTACATAATCTTTTGGAGTGTTCCGAGGGTTTGGGTAGCCAGCCCAAATGCGTGTTGAAGGCAGATGAAAAATTTGTTTCGGCTTTTTGGAGCAAAGAAAGCGGCCCCGTAGCCATAAGGCTTTTACCAGGCGATTGTATTTCTCCCAGTGCCGTTTTGGGCATTTTGCAAAGCGGTTATGCGGGACTGCCCAAGGCAAAAAAGGTTGTTAAATTTTGTGGCGAACTTTCTGCCCGTGCTGATTTTGCAGATGAACTTGCTGTTTTAGGATCTAGTGACGGCATAGACATTCAGCCCTGGAAGCAGCTTTCAAAATTTTCTTTGGAAAAAAATGCAGATTTTTCAAAATTATCGCAGTGCATGGGAGCCATTGGGGCAACCTTGGGGTGTATATAGGAAACAGAAAAGGGAGTTTTTAGATGATAAAATCAAACTTAATGTCTTCTCGTGAAAAGGCCGCTCAGCCTGCTCCGCGGGCTGTTAAAGAGAAAGAGGTAAAGGCAAAAAAAAACAAATCTTCGGAAAAAAAAAGTAGTGCGTTTGGTAGTTTGCTTTTTATGCTCTTTCTTTTTTTGGTGGCTTCTGTAGTATATTTGGAACTTTTAGGAATACCGAATTTTTTGCGTGGAGTTATACCTCAAGAGGTTGTGGATTTTTTAGGATTAAGCGAAGAAACAGTTGCAACGCAGGTGCTACGTAAGGCTGGTGCTCCGCAGTTAACAGCTCGTGGCACTAGGTTAGACGACCCCAGCATTCCGCTAGATGGTTCTGTTGAAGAAATTGTTAGAACCATGCGCCCGGATATTTATTTTAAGAACAAGGAGCTTGTGAACTACAAGGAACAGGCTTTGATAAATAGAATTCCTTATCAAAAACAAGCATTCCACATTATGCTTGGCACTTTCTACAAAGCAACCCCGGATGGAGACGGAATAGGTTATTTAGACCTTGCCTACCAAGCTCCAAATTTTTATTTTGCCCGCGTTGTGGCAGTGGATGCTCGCACTCGCAATTTTTACAGAGACCAATTGAGAGCCAAAGTGGTGGATTTTATTGAAGCAGATTCTGTAACCACCAAAGACGGGAGCATTGAATTCAGCGTATATGGCAATTTTAATCAACCAAGTTTCACAGAGCTGAAATCTGGTCAGTTGGTGCGGCCTTCCAAAATAAATTCCGAGTTAATGGCTTTGCGTACCTTGGCTGTTAATAACCAAGTACGTTTGGCAGGGCTAGAAAAATTCATAGAAGATGAATTTCAAACGCATCGCAGAATAGTGGTTAAAGCAACCACAGATGCCGATTATCCTTCGCTTTTAAACTTCGCTGAAGCTCTGCAAAAATCCGACATCGCCTTTGGAGTGCAGCAATTTGTTTCTAGACCAACAGGCGCCGAGAAAATGCAGTCAACTTTAGAATTTGTGCTATATGCATCGGTGAAATAACTATATTCCTATCTGCCGCTCGGATGGTGGAATGGTAGACACTGGGGACTTAAAATCCCCTGGCCGCAAGGTCGTGCGAGTTCAAGTCTCGCTCTGAGTAGTTTTTTTAGGAGGTGTTTCTATGACAGTAAAAAAATGCGTTCTTGCTTATTCAGGTGGTTTGGATACCTCTGTGATAATCCCTTGGCTAAGAGAAAATTATGGTTGCGAGGTTATAGCCTTTGCCGCAGACCTTGGGCAGGGTGATTGCAATGCTGCTGCGTTAAAGAAAAAAGCCATTGCAAGCGGTGCTTCCAAGTGTTATGTTATGGATTTGCGCAAAGAGTTTTTGGAAGACTATGTTTGGCCCACAATGCAGGCTGGCGCAAAATACGAGGGCACATATCTTTTGGGAACCTCATTTGCAAGACCCTTGATTGCAAAATATCAGGTGCTTGTTGCGCAAAGAGAATACGCAGATGCAGTTGCCCACGGAGCCACAGGCAAAGGCAATGACCAAGTTCGCTTTGAGCTTACTTATGCAGCTATGGATCCTCGACTAAAAGTTATTGCTCCTTGGAAAGATTCAAAATGGAATATTCACAGCAGGGAAGAAGCCATTGACTATGCGCAAAAAAGGCGCATTCCTCTGGGTGGAATTTCAAAAAAGAAAATTTATTCAGAAGATGGCAATATCTGGCATTTATCGCACGAAGGCGGGGTTTTGGAATACCCAGAAAAAGAGCATAAATACGATATGCTAAAACTCTCCAAGACTTTTGAAAAGGCTCCGAGCAAGCCGGAATACGTTAAATTAATTTTTGAACAGGGAGTTCCGGTTGCGCTGAACAACAGAAGAATGGATGCAGTTACTCTGCTCACTATGCTAAATAAAATAGGCGGCAAACACGCCTGCGGCTTGCTAGACATTGTTGAAAACAGGCTGGTTGGTTTAAAGAGCAGGGGAGTTTACGAAACGCCGGGTGGCACAATTTTATACAAAGCCCACGAACTTTTAGAATCCTTGGTTTTGGACAAAGCAACTCTTGCAGAAAAACAAAAACTTGCTCAAACATACTCATTCTTGGTTTACAACGGCGAATGGTTCACACCGCTTCGCCAAGCATTAGATGCCTTTGTTAAAGAAACTCAAAAAACTGTTTCGGGTGTTGTAACCTTAAAGCTCTACAAAGGGAACATAATTCCAGCAGGGGTAGAAAGCCCATTTAGCCTTTACGACCCAGATTTGGGCGGTTTTAGCGATGTTGAGTTTTACGACCAGAAGGATGCCACAGGCTTTATTCGCTGCTTTGGGCTTCCGCTTAAAACTAGGGGAATGTTGCTCGGCAAAAAAAGTCCGGTTAAATTTGGGAAAACATTTGTGTAAATTTTTCGCCCCTTTCTTTGTAGTTGCTGAATAAACCAAAAGAGGCGCAAGCGGGGGAGAGCAAAACCGCTCCCCCGTTTTCTGTTGTTTCGCAGCACCACTTAAAAGCAGCATCTAAATTTTCAAAAATTTCCATAACTGCCTTGCAGTTTTCGTTTTGCAGGGATTTTTGCATTCTCTCTGCAGTGCTTCCAATTAGAGCAATGCCTTTGAGCAGGTTGTTTTTTGCGAGTTCTTTTGAAAGTTCGGTAAAATCTGCATTCTTTTCCGAGCCGCCTAGTATTAGTGTGAAAGGTTTGCTCATTGCTTTTGCGGCGGCTATTGTTGCTTCGGGGCGAGTGGAATATGAATCGTTGTAAAAAGAGATGGTTTTGTTCTTGTAGGTTTTTGTGCCAATGTTTTGCAGGCGTAGCGGCAAGCCTTCGTAGAGTTTTAGAGCATTTATGCAGGCACTTGAGTCTATTCCTAGGCATTCCAAAGCAAGAGAGGCCGCCGCCATATTTTGCAGTTGGTGCACCCCTATAACCTTGCATTCCTCAAGCGGAATTTTAAGAGAGTCAAAGGGCTTTTTTATTCCACCGCTTTGCATTGCTATTTGCGTGGCACCTTCGGAGGTGGCGTTATAAATGCAAAAATCATTCCTCTTTTGCCAGCGAACCAAATTCGCTTTTGCATCTCTATATTGTTCCACAGAAGTGTGCCAATCCAAATGCTCGCTTGTTGTTTGCAAAACCACTCCAATATGCGGAGAAACTCCAAGCGTCATAAGCTGAAAGGAACTCAGTTCCAATATAATCACAGTATTTTTATCTGAGAGCAAATCTTTGTTTTGCAATAAATCAAGGGCTGGAATTCCAAAATTGCCACCTATTGAATGAGGCACATTTAAGGTTTTTAGGCAGTGGGCAATCATAGAAACGCAGGAGCCTTTTCCGAGCGTGCCTGTTACGCCTATTATTTGAACGTGCGGGTAATCGCGCTGCATTATTTCAAAAAAAAGCTCTATTTGGCTGGTTAGCATTGCCCCTTTCATCTGCGCATTTAAAATCTCTTTTTGCAAAGGATAAACGCCGGCAGAGCGAACAATGGTCTTGCATTTGGGCAAGTTTTCCAAATAATTTTCGCCGTCTTTTTTGTCAAAAATAAGGATGTTTTCTATGCCTTGTTCCTGCAAAAATTTTTGAGTGCTTTTGCCTTCTGTGCCGTATCCTAAAATTCCAACTGGTTGTTTGAGCATTACCTGCGTTAAGATAGTAAAATTTACTATATTTACCCTCATGGTTAATAGCGCAGAAATTACAGACTTAAAAAGGATTGTCGCTAAAAATCCCAAATCGCTCGCATTCGCTTGGCTTGCAGATTTGCTAAGAATGGATAAAAAATTAGACGAAGCTCTGCTTACGGCGAACACGGGCTTGGAAGCAAATTATAATTTTTTACCGGGCAGGCTTGCCAGAGGGCGCATACTACTAGAAAAAGGCGATTTAGCAGGAGCAAGAGCCGATTTTGAGGCTGTGGCAGAGCAAGATTCTTTTTGTTCGTGTGCGCAAAAATTGTATTTGGAAACATCAGAGAAATTGGGGCTACCCGTAGAATCAGAAATATATCAGAAAATTTTAGGGACACTTGAACCTGGAATTGTGGTTAAGGTAAAGGTAAAAACCGACTCTGTTGTCGGTGGCGTGAATGCCGCCTTAGACGACCTTTTGAGCGAAGATGATGCTGGAGATGATAAGGAAGATAATGTAATTTCTGATTTGCTTTTGCAAACATTTACGAATATATTTGAACCCGCCGGCAAACAAGAGCAGCCTGCCGATGATGATATTGTACCTTATACGCCTCCTCCTAAAGCTTCTAAACCAGCCTCTGCTGCGCCAGATTTAGATTCTCTGATAAATGAGCAATTGAAATCAAAGGTGGAAGACGTGCCGGATTTGACTGGCGATATGGATTCCTTGCTCGCATCGGCTTCGTCACTACCGCCTGTTTCAGGTGCTCTAACTTCGGCAGGCCCACCGGATTTAGATTCCTTGATAAATGAGCAGTTGAAATCCAAAGTGGAAGATTTGCCAGATTTGACAGGTGATATTGATTCCTTGCTTGCATCGGCACCTGCCATGTCGCAGTCTTCAGGTGCACCGGATTTAGATTCTTTGATAAACGAGCAGTTGAAATCCAAAGTGGAAGATTTGCCAGATTTGACAGGCGATATGGATTCCTTGCTCGCATCAGCACCTTCCATATCGCAAACTGCAGCCTCAGCACCAGATTTGGATTCTTTGATAAACGAGCAGTTGAAATCCAAAGTGGAAGATTTGCCGGATTTGACAGGCGATATAGATTCCTTGCTCGCATCAGCACCTTCCATGTCGCAAACTGCAGCCTCAGCACCAGATTTGGATTCTTTGATAAATGAGCAGTTGAAATCCAAAGTAGAAGATGTACCGGATTTGACAGGCGATATGGATTCCTTGCTCGCATCTGCACCTTCCATGTTGCAGCCTGCAGCTCCAGCAGCACCAGATTTAGATTCTTTGATAAATGAGCAGTTGAAATCCAAAGTAGAAGACGCACCGGATTTGACAGGCGATATGGATTCCTTGCTCGCATCGGCTTCAGACATATTATCCGCTTCTGGTACTTTAACCGCTCCAAGCTCCTCTCCTCCAGACATAGATTCTTTGGTAGCAGAGCAGCTTACATCCAGAGTGGACAACATGCCCGATTTAACAGGCGATATAAGTTCCTTGCTTTCATCTATGCCTGCTGAACCCTCTCTTGAGCCATCACTTGCGGCTGGTTATTCTTTTCCGCCCATCACTTTTCCGCCCGCACCCATCTCTGGTACTCCAAGCCCTCCGAGTTCCCCAACCACACCAGATATAGATGCTCTGATAAATGAGCAATTAAAGTCTAAAGTAGAAGATGTACCCGATTTAACAGGCGATATAAGTTCCTTGCTTGCATCTAATACCCTAAGCTCTCCAAACCCACCAGATTTAGATGCCCTGATAAATGAGCAATTATCGTCTAAGGTAGAAGACGTACCTGATTTAACCGGAGATATAGATTCTCTGCTTGCATCTGCGCCAACTGTAGGTGCAGAACCAGAGCTTATGCCTTATGTGCCGCCAACTGACAATGCAGATCCCGCACTTGCTCAAAAACCAACTATGACTTTGGCAGAACTCTATATGGATCAAGGTTTGCCGCAAAAAGCAGCTGGGGTTTATAAGGAGCTCCTGATGCAAGATCCAAACAATGCAGATTTAAAAGCAAAACTAGCTATAGCAGAAAAACAAATGTGACCAAAGGAGAAAAAATGGCAGAAGCACATACGACCGAACAAATAGCAGTGCGCATAGAACAGCTTTTAAAGGCTATGGTGGATAACGGAGCCTCCGATTTGCACATTCGCATAGGAATTGCGCCAACTTTCCGAATTCATGGAGAATTGAAAAAACTCTATGATATAAAAATTACCTATCAGCTTATGGATAGTTTTTTGGCCGATATAATGAACCAAACCCAAAAAGAGATTTTTGAGAACACGAAAGAATGCGATTTTGCCTTGAGTGCAAGGGAACTCGGCCGTTTTCGCGTTAATGTATTTAGGCAAAGAGGAACGCCTGCCATTGTGTTCAGGCACATAAATTCTAAAATACCAAAATTTGAATCTTTAGGACTCCCACCCATTGTTTTGGAACTCGCTCTCAAAAAACGCGGGCTGGTTTTAGTCACTGGCACAACAGGTTCGGGCAAATCCACTTGTTTGGCAGCTATGATAGACCACATAAACGAATTGGAATCCACTCACGTTTTAACCGTAGAAGACCCAGTTGAATTTTTGCACAGAGATAAAAAATCCATAATTTCACAGCGCGAAATAGGGACAGACTCAATGTCTTATGCAAATGCCCTTAAAGCTGCTCTTCGCCAAGACCCAGATGTTATGCTCATTGGCGAAATTCGAGATTTAGAAACAATGCAAATAGCCCTTACCGCCGCAGATACCGGCCACATGGTTTTTGCAACAATTCACACCACAAATGCAACAGAGACAATTCATCGCATACTTTCGATGTATCCACCTCATCAGCACGATGAAATTCGCTTGTTGCTCGCCTCTTGCTTGGAGGGAATAATATCCCTGCGCTTGCTGCCAAGGAGCGATGTTGTGGGGCGAACCCCAGCGGCAGAAGTTTTGGTGAATACCGCTGCCATACAAGAATACATTATGGACAAAAACAAAACCGAGTTCATAGAAACCGCTGTTGCCGAGGGAAATATGCAATACAAAAGCCAAACCTTTGACCAAGCTTTGCTTTCTCTTTACAACCAAGGTAAAATATCTGTGGAAACGGCCAAGAATGCAGCTACAAATCCAGAAGACTTTGAACTTAAACTCCGTGGCATAACCGGAACTTCCGACAGAGCCTGGCAAATGAATTCTTGAGGCAATGGTGCCTAAATTTGCAATAGGTCAAAAATGGATGAGCTATGCCGAGCCTGAGCTTGGTGTGGGGCAGATTATTAAGCAGGATTTTAGAACCATAAGTTTGCTTTTTCCTGTTTCTGGTGAATGTCGCACATACAATTCAAAAGGCGAACCACCTCTTAAACGCTATATTTTGAAAATAGGGGAAAAAGCAACATCTACTAAAGGAGCTTCTCTTTTTGTTGAAGAAATTATAGAAGAAAACTGTCTTTTGCATTACAAAAGCAAGGGTAAAAGCATTTCGGAAGACCAGATTAATTTTAAATCGCAAAGCTCTGATTCTTCTGAGATTTTGGATATGCTGCTTGAAAAAAAGTTTTCTAGTAATTTTGATTTTTGTCTTAGGGAAAGTGCGGCAAAGTTGCGTGGAATATGGAAATCTTCAATAGCGAGAGGTTTTTTAAAGCCAAGGCTCAGGCTTTTGCCACATCAGTTGTATTTGGCGTTTAGAGCATCCAGAGCGGTTTCTTTGCCGCGCCTTATGCTCTCCGATGAAGTTGGGCTTGGCAAAACCATAGAAAGCGGTTTAATTTGGAATGCACTTCAAACAGATGGCAAAATAAAAAGAACTTTGCTAATTGTTCCAGAGCAGTTAAAAAATCAGTGGATAATTGAGTTTGGCAAAAAATTCAACCATTGGTTTTCGTGCATAGATGATGATTATATCTCTGAACATAGAAAATATGCCACTGCCGAGCAAAATGTATTTTTGCTTCACGACACCGTTATATGTTCCTTGGAATTTCTGCTTGAGAACAAATTTATTGCCTCTGCTGCTTTGGAGGCTCCTTGGGATTTGCTGATTATGGATGAGGCTCATCGCCTAGTGAAAACTTCGGAGAGCGCAAATGCAGAGTATATTCTAGCGGAGCAGTTTTCTCAAAAAATCCCGGGTTTGCTTTTGCTCTCTGGTACGCCCATACAACTCGCTCCCGAAGCGTATTTTTACAGGTTAAGGCTTTTAGACTCCGCTCGTTTTCAAAATTGGGTAGAATTTGAAAAAAATCAGAATAACTATAAAAGCGTGGCTAATGATTTATCTAAAATTTCTCTTGATTCAGACGAAGAACTCTCTTGGGAAGATTTGCAAAAAAACATTCCAAAAAAATCTCCGATTCGCTCATGGCTACCAATAAAAGCGGATTTGTCTTTGACTGCGGAAGAATGGATGAGCCGCGTTATAGATGCTCTGGGCACCGGTTCTTCTGTATTTCGCAACACCAGAAAAAGCGTTAAGGGATTCCCTAAAAGAATATTGAAAACTTACCAGCTTGAACGTGATTCTGAGTTAAAGTCTTGGCTCTCTGATTTTGTTGAAGAACATAAAAAAGACAAAATTTTGCTTATATGCTCCAAATCAAATACTGTTAATGCGCTTTTATCGCTTTTAGGTGAAGATGTTGCAGTTGCATTTAAAGAAGAGGAAACATCTTTGGAACGCGATAAGGCTGCCGCTGCTTGGATGCGGCCAGATGGTCCAAACGTTTTGCTCTCTTCTGAAATAGGCTCCGAAGGCAGGAATTTCCAAAGCGCGCAGCATTTGGTACTTTTTGATTTACCCGAAGACTCTTCTTTGTTAGAGCAGCGAATTGGGCGTTTAGACCGCATTGGGCAAGGGGAAGAAATTTACATCCACGTTCCTTTTGCAAAAAAGAGCAAAGCGGAGATGCTTTATTTGTGGTATCACGAGGCACTTGGAATTTTTGAGCATTCCTTGATGGGCGGTGGAGAAATGTACGCCAAATTTGAAACAGAGCTTAAAAGCTATTTGGAAAGCCCTGCAAAAAAATTCAGTAAATTTTTAAAGGAATTTTTGCCACGCGGCAAAAAAGAGATGCAATTGCTAAACGAAAAAGCAGAAGCCGGCAGAGACCGCTTGCTTGAATTCAATTCTCAAAACAAAAAAATATCCGGTGAATTGCTTGCGGCTGCACAAAAAATGGACTCAAACGAGGAACTTTTCACATTTGCCTTTGACATGCTCTCGGTTTTAGACATTGAAGTTCAAAATGGAATTTATCAGGGCAGTTTTGTTCTTAAAGGGGCACCAGAGCAACCAGAACACGCAACCTTGCTTGGGGCAAACCTTGCAAATTCCTCGGACAATGGAGAGGTTTCGGAATTTGATGGCTGTTCTATTACAGTTGCAACCAGCAGAGAAAACGCGCTTAACTACGAAAACATAGAATTTTTCCATTGGGAGCATCCAATTATGCAAAGGCTTTTTGACAAGGCCTTAAGCGATGATTTTGGAACTACAGCTTGTGTTGTTTGCGATTTTGTGCCAAACGGCAAAGTTTTTGCCCAATACAATTTTATTCTTGAATTTTCTGTGAATTCGCATTGGGGAATAAATAATTTGGTGAACGAGCGTTTGTTGAGCGTTACGCTGGATAATAAAGGAAATACGCAAAACATTCCAGAAAATTTGCTAACAAAGCAATTGCAGAATAGCAAAGCTGTCGACATTCCCTATTCCATATTGGAATATTTTACAACGGAAGGTTTTGAAACAGCAAAAAGTTCTCTTGAAAATGTTGCAAAAAAAATATCTGAAGAAACAGAAAAAATTGTGATTCCAATTTTGGAGAGTGAGATTCATCGCGCAGAAGAAACTTATATGCTTTTGCGTGATTTTGAACTCGGTCGTATTTTGGATAAAAAGAAAAAAGACATAATTGCCTGCAAAAAAAGTTTGAAAGATCCAAAACTTAGGCTGAACGGGGTTAGGGTTTTAGTTTATGCTTAAATCTGTAGAATCTTTAGATTTGCGTTTCTTCTTCTTTTGGCGGAGACATTCTTTCTCGGCAGGGATGGATAAGTTTTTGAGGCTTTATACTCGCATGGGCGATGGCTATGTATGGGCTTTGGTAATAGCATACATTTACTTTTTTTATGGTAAAATAGTTTTATTTGGAATAGTAGAACGTGTTATACCTGCACTTTTGTTGAGTTTGTTTTTTTATTGGCTCATTAAACTCTCTATTCGCCGCAAACGTCCCTTTGAATTATTGAAGGAAGTGAGCGCAGATGTTCCGCCGCTGGATAAATACAGCTTTCCAAGCGGCCATACCATGAATAACCTTGCCGTTGGTTTCACTGTTTTTGCAGAAGTACCTATTATAGGTTGGACTATGTTATTTATGCCTATTACTTGGGGTTTTTTAAGGGTTTATTACGGAGTGCACTGGCTTTCAGACGTTATTGGTGGGATTTGTCTTGGATTTTTAAGTTTTTGGCTCGGAAAAATTGTTTTTGTTATATTTTGGCAATAAAAATATATATTATTAAGAGGTAGGAAAAACTGATATGTATGGTAATGAACTAGAAGAAAAACACAAAAGCCGCGCTAACAAGCTGGTCTTGTTTAGCGGGGTGTTTTTTTGTTCATTAAGAGTAGTGGCCGAAATAGTAATGGGGAATTATCATACAGCTGTTATATGCGGGGTAGTTGCTGCTGTTGTCCTAACCTTATTTGCGTTTTTCTCAAGAAAAAATTTTAAAAGATTTCCATTGATTTTTTCATTTTGTCTGTATGTTTCTTATATATGGGCTTCTTTTGCCATTGGTTCATTTAAATATTTTTATGCTTATTATTTGCTTGTATTGCTTATTTGCGCAGTATATTTCAATGTTAAAAATTATTTGATTCTGCTTATAACAACGCAAATCGTAAATATATATCTCACCGTTTTTGAGCTGCCTCCCCATATAAATGGCAATGTCTGGGTGCACTTTAGCCTTATATTCTGTTCTGGTTTAATGCTTTCCCTTGTGGTGCAATTTGCGGTTAGAAAGTCAAATGAAGCTAGCAGTGCCACAGATTCTTTTGGTGCCCTTATGAGGTCAACCCCAAATGTGCTTGTTCTGTTGGATGGAGATAATAAAATAAGATACATAAGCCAGTCTGTTTCCAAGATTTTTGGCATAAAAGAACCAGAAGAATTAGCTGGCACAGACTTTTTAGACTTATTCAATGAAAGGTCTGTTAGAGAATTGTTCGAAGATATTTCAAAAAAACGTTCTTTTTACGAGGATTATCAAAAGATAAATGTAAATGGCCAAATAAGAACCTTTAATGTGTTTGCCAACAAAATGACAGACGATAGCATGTTCTTTATGCTCAACGATGTTTCGGAGATTACGAAATTAAAGGAACTAGCAGAACAAGATTCCCTTATGGACGGCTTAATTCAAATTCCAAATCGCAGGTCTTTTGATAGGCAAATTGTGCATGAATGGAATAGGGCGCTCAGAGAGAGAGTTAATTTGAGCTTTTTGATGATAGATATTGACTTTTTCAAAAATTACAACGATACCTACGGGCATTTGCAAGGAGACGAGTTGCTTAAGGTAGCAGGTTCTATATTTAAAAGAAATTTAAAGAGAAGCGCAGATTTTGTGGCCAGATTTGGTGGCGAAGAGTTTGGCGTGTTGCTTTATGGCACAAATTCTTACCAAGCCAGCGTTATTGCAGAGCGAATACGCAAAAGCGTTGAGGAAGAGGTTATTATAACAACTACCGGAGTAAAAACCAAATTTACGGTTAGCATAGGCGTGTGCAGCATGATTCCAAACGGCAGTGAAGAACACGACTGCATAATAGAGGCTGCAGACAAAGCCTTGTACAAAGCAAAGCAAAATGGCAGGAACCGGATTTGGATATCGGATTAAAATTTTTTTGCTGTATTTTTTTTGTGGCATTTTTTGCAGAAGCCGCTAGTCCATATTTGCCGCTTGGCAAAACAGCATACCTAACATCTTCTTTTGGCGAAAGCAGGGGAACGCGCTACCACGCGGGCATAGATTTATCAACTAATATGGAAGAGGGCTGGCCAGTGCTTGCGCCAAGCGATGGGGCAGTGGAGTTTGCTGCAAGGGGAGCCTTTGGCTATGGACGGCATATAAAATTCAAGGCAAAAGATGAGCATATTTGGCTGTTTGCGCATTTGTCTGAATTCAGCCCAAAGATAGATAGCTTAATTCACAGAGAAATGCTAAAAAAAGAAAAAGCAAATGTACATCTTTCATTGAAACTCAGATTTAAAAAAGGCGATACCTTGGCATATAGCGGCAGTACAGGCATTGGCAATCCGCATTTGCACGTTGAGCGCAGAACATCAAATGGAAAAGTTGCCCTTAACCCCTGCAAAATGATGCAATGCACAGACACAATAGCCCCCTATATTTTGGATGCCGCACCTTTTGACAGCGGCTTTGCGATTAAAATTGTGGACTATTCAAGAGAGCCATTGGAAAACCCGATGTCTGTGTATTCGCTTGATGTGTTTCAGGGCAAAAAATTGATTTTCAGCAAAAAGTACGATTCTCTTCCTTTTGCGCCAGACAAAATGGCAAAAATAAAAGAGGATTTATTAAACGTGCAAGATCCAGACACGGTTAGCGATTGGCATTTTATCAAAGCTAAGGGCGGGAAAAATATAATGGCGGTGGCTAAGGATTTTGCAAATAATGTTTCAAAAAAAGAACTTGTGATAAGGTCCGATAGCTTAAAACTAAAAGATAAAGATACAGCCATTGTTTTTTTAGACACTGTGCCGCCTAGCCTTGGCAAAGTTTTCTTGAAAACAGATTTTGCAGGAAAGGTGCAATGCCGAATTCCGGTTTTAGATTCATTGGCTGGCGGGCTGGATTTTGATAGCGTTGATTTTAGGGATAAAAACGGCAAGTGGGTTATATTTGACTTTCATTACAACACCAAAGAATTGTTAGTTGAAAAAAGAGATTTTGATTTTAAAGAGCCACTTAGCTTAAAACTATGCGGCAAAACAAAGGCTTGCAAGGAAGAAAAAATAAAATGCGAATAAAATTTTTAGCATTGCTAATTTTTGTTAATGCCATTTTTGCTCAAGATACACTTCCCCTATTTGTTCCACAAAAACCGGAAAAACCATTGACGTTTTGCTCTGCGCAAAAAGAGTGGCTTGCGGCAGCAGAGAATTTTGAGGACTGGGAAGAGGTGAAGGGAATAAAAAATTTGGTTATTAAAATGCCCTACGCCACTTTTGACAATTTCAGCGGTCATAATCTTTATTGCGGAATTCAAAGAGCTTTTTTACACAAAGATGCGATGCAGAAATTAAAATGGGCGGCAAATTTTTTAAAAAAGGAAAAACCGGATTACAAATTTATTCTTTTTGATGCGGCTCGCTCAAACCACGCCCAAGAAGTTTTGCGTTCTGCGGTGCGCAACACGCCGTGGCAGCATTTTGTGAGCAGCCCTGCAAAGGGCAGTATTCACGCTTATGGAATGGCAGTGGATATTGGCTTGCTAAACGAAGCAAACGAACCCGTGGATATGGGGCTTCCTTACGATTCCTTTGCTTTTTACGCAGGCGAAAAAGGTGAGGCTCAGGCAATTTCGCAAGGCTTGCTAACAGATACCCAAATCAAAAACCGAGAATTTTTGCGCTCCATTATGCGAAAAAGCGGCTGGATAACTTTGCCAAGCGAATGGTGGCATTTCAACGCCGCCCCCGCGGATACTATTAGGGTGAAATATGCTCAACCCCTGCCTCACCTGCAATAAAAGCCTCTTTTGCAAGCCCTGCAAATAAACCGTGACCAACAAGCCCCGGAATGGAATCCAATTCTTTGCAAAGAATTTCGGGTTCTTTTATCAAACCGAGTTTTGCATCTGCAATTATATTTCCAGAATCACTGATAGTTGGGCCGTCTTTGCACGCTCCGGCAGTGCGAACTTCCATTGAGCCACCCAAACTTTTTATGCGAGCCTCTACCAACCCAAGCGCTGCGGGCAAAATTTCAAGAGGCAAAGGAAATTTCTCTCCGAGATTTTGAACCTTTTTTCCCGAATCTGCAACTATAACAAATTTGTCTGCGAGGCTTGCTACTATTTTTTCAAGCAAATGTGCTGCACCCCTGCCCTTTATCAAATTCAAATTTGGGTCTATTTCGTCTGTACCATCTATAGCAAGGTCTAAATGCGAAACAGAGCCGCTGTCTTTTAGCTCAATGCCCATTTTACGGCAGAGCAAGGTTGTGCTGAAACTTGTGCTAACTCCAAAGAATTTAAGCCCCTCTGTTTTTTGCCTCTCCGCAAGCCTTTCCAGCGTAAAAAACACCGTGCTTCCGGTGCCAAGCCCCACACCCATTCCATTTTGCACCAAATTTGCCGCCGCTATGCCAGCTTGTTGTTTAATATTCGTCGTCATAATTTTCGCTTTCTTTTGGATAGCCGTTTTCCAGTTCCATTATAGAAGCATTTTCAACAGAAACAACCCTTACATTAAAGATTAAATCCATTCCGGCGCAGGGGTGGTTGCCGTCTAAAAGAATTGTGTCTTTGCGAATTTCGCGAATGATAAAACCATTGGGTTCTTGAGGCTTTTCAATGTTCATAAAGAATCTTTCAGAGTCGGATATTTCATCTCCAGATTCTTCGTCAAAGCTCTCTATATAGCCTCCAACCCAAAAATCGTCTATGAACGGAGTTAATTCCTCTTTTGCCACTTCCATAACGAGTTGTTTGTCGTAAGCGCCAAAAGCCATCTGATATGGCAATTCAACGGAGAACACATCGCCTTCTTTATGACCTTCCAAGGCTTTTTCTAGCCCGGGAACAATGTTTTCGTTTTGGTAGCCGTGCAGGTAGAATACAGGGGCGTATGGCGAGACTTCCATAATTATTTCGCCTTTGTCGTTCATTATGCTATACACAATGGATACTTTTTTATTTTTTGTTATTCTATCTGGCATAACGGTTAATATAGAAATTTATATATTACTTCCAGTTGAGAAAAATATGAATAATTTTGTTAAAATCGCAGTTGTAGTTTTGGGATTTGTCCTTACTTTCTTTTTATCTTGTGCGGATAATCCTGATCCAGAATATCCAGATATAAGTCATTTTTTAAGCTCGTCAAGCAAGCTTTCCTCGTCTAGCAAACCTAGCAATTCAAGCAGTTCTTCTGTTGTTCTCGGTTCCAGTTCTTCTTCTGTTCCTAGTTCTAGTTCCATTGCACGTTCTAGCTCGTCAAAACCTTCCTCGTCTAGCTCCGCACCGAGTAGTTCATCTTCTAGTGCTGTGCCAAGTTCATCAAGCGTTGTGTTGAGCAGTTCATCTGTTAACAGGACAGGTACGTTCACTGATATTCGTGATAACAAGATTTACAATTGGGTGGAGATAGGGGGCCAAATTTGGATGGCACAAAATTTGGATTACCATATGAAAGATAGTTCCCTCTACAATTCTGGAGATAATTCTTGTGGTAAATTATATACTTGGTCATTGGCTATGAAATTGGATTTAAGTTGCAATAATAATGCCTGCAAAAGTAGTATAGACACGCGTCATCGGGGAGTGTGTCCCGAAAATTGGCATATACCAACCGCTGCGGAGTGGGAAAAATTGATAAATTCTAGTGATAATTCTGCAAAAAATCTGAAGGCACGTGAAGGTTGGAAAGATAGTTATGGCAATCCCTTAGGCAATGGCACTAATACAAGTGGTTTTGCAGCTCAGCCGTGTGAAGCATACGAGAGTGGTATTTATTTATATGAAGGCACCCAAGGTACTTGGTGGACTACCTTAGAAAATACTAATGGTAATAATGCCTCCATATATTCAATGTCCAGTTTCAATGATGATATTCTTACTAATCAACCATTTAAGACAGCATACTTTAGCGTTCGTTGCATCAAGAACTAGGTAGGTTATATGTTTAAAAATCTAAAATACACTTTAATAACAGCCTTGCTTTGCCTAGCAACGGCAAATGCTGCCACCGTTGCGGTTTTGGAAATAACCCTAGCCTCTGACGAAGAGATGAACCTAAGCATAGAAGAAACCAAATTCCTAACAGACGAACTTCGAAGACAAGCAACAATAAGTTTGCCAAAAGATTATTCCGTATTGACAAGGGAAGAAATCATATCCCGCGTTCCACAAACAACAGAAAACCTAAGCACCGCCGTGGACATAGGAAGAGCTATAAAAAGCGACTATGTAACACAAGGCTTCATAGGCAAACTGGGTAGCCTATTCACACTTACAGTAGAACTCTACGAAACTTCAAGCGGCAAATTGCTCGGTTATTATACAAAAGAAAACCCAGACATAAAAGGACTTTTGGGTGTAATCAGCGAAAATTCACCAACCCTATTCGCAAAAGTGACACAAAAAGAAGAACCAGCAGCAATATCTACAAACATACCTGTCCAGTCCAAAATAAAAAATTCCTTTTGGATAGCACTTGGCTTGGATGTTTTGGGCGGAGCAGCAATTGGACTTGGCATTTACTACAATGCAAAATCAAAAGACTATTACAAAGAAGCCGATAGACTGTATAATACAGCACCGACTGGTAAAAATGACTCCGAAATAAAAACTAACTACGAAAAAAATAAAAAGGCCTATGAGGACAAACAAGACGAAATGAAAAGCGCAGAAATGACAAGAAACATCTTGTACGCAACAGGTGGAGCCTTGCTACTAAGCGGTATATCGGTGCACATTTGGTTTTAGTTGACAAAACCCAAAACTTTTGCTATATTTACACTCAGGAATTTCTATTCACAGTTCGCAAGGGTTTTGCGACAATCGAATAGATGGGCAAAACAATGAGCGAAGGTGAAGAAAAAATCGAGGGCGAATCCACATTCGCCAGTTTGGGGTTATCTCCAAAAGTTATGGATGCCGTTAAAAAAATTGGCTATGAAAATCCAACTCCAATACAAATGCAAACAATACCCCTGCTTTTGGCAGGCAAAAATTTGCTTGGCACAGCACAAACAGGAACGGGCAAAACAGCGGCATTTACGCTTCCATTGCTCTCTCGGCTGAATTTTGGCGATAAAAATCCCGCTATGCTGGTTCTAACGCCAACTAGGGAACTTGCAATTCAGGTTTCTGAGGCAATTCAAAAATACTCGTCTTTAATGAAGGATTTTCACGTGGTGCCTGTTTATGGTGGGCAAGATATGGGCGTTCAGCTTCGCGCACTTAAACGCAAAGCAAATGTTGTGGTTGCAACCCCAGGCCGCCTCATAGACCATTTGGAACGCAGAACAATAGACCTCTCTGGCATTCAAGCCCTTGTGCTAGACGAAGCAGACGAAATGCTGGATATGGGCTTTCAAGAAGATGTTGAATATATTTTAGAGGCAACGCCAGAAGATGCGCAAAGAGCCTTGTTCAGCGCCACTATGCCAACCGCTGTGCAAAAAATAGTTTCCACGTATCTCGGCGAATACGAAACAATAAGAATAGCAGGCAAAACCGCAACCGTTGAGAAAATTCGTCAACGCTATTTATCAGTTCGCCAAGAACATAAAATGGAAGCTCTAACAAGGGTTTTGGAAGGCGAAGAATTTGAAGGAATGCTCATCTTTGTGCGCACAAAACAAGCCACAGCAGAAATTGCGGAACGCTTGGAAGCGAGAGGTTTTAACGCGGTTCCTCTTTCGGGAGACTTGGCTCAATCTTTGAGGGAACGCACCCTTAACCGTCTCAAAGACGGCAAAATAGACATTGTGGTTGCAACCGATGTAGCCGCAAGAGGTTTAGACGTTGAACGCATAACCCACGTTTTGAACTACGATATTCCCTACGATACCGAATCTTATGTTCACCGCATAGGAAGAACAGGCCGTGCGGGCAGAGACGGCAATGCCATATTGTTTGTAACCCCAAGAGAAACGCGCTTGCTCGCTATGATAGAGAAAGAAACTCGTCAGAAAATTGAAAAGATGAGTTTGCCTACAGGTGAGCAAATAAGCGATAAAAGAGTGGCTAAATTCAAAGAAGATATTATCAAAACTGTCCAAGAGCAAAAGGGTTTAGATAATTTCAAAAATTTAGTTGAAAACATAGCTTTGGAACAAGCCATAGACATCGCAGACATCGCTGCTGCCTTAGCTTTTATGACCCAAGAAGAGCAACCGTTATTCCCAAAAATGGAACCGCTAGACACAGAATCCAAAAAAGGCTCAAGGGATAGGGAAGCGAGAGAACCTAGAGAATCAAGAGGCGAGCGTGAAAGACCTAGGAGAGGGGATAGAGACAGAGGAGATAGGGGAGACAGAGGTTCAGACAGACGCAGAGATGGTAGCTTTAGCGATATAGAACCGCCGGAAAGCGGAATGGAACGCTATTATTTGGGCGTTGGCAGAATGGACAATGTTTCGCCGAGGGACATTGTTGGCGCAATAGCAAACGAAGCCGATTTGGATTCCAAATACATAGGGCACATAAAACTTTTTGAGAAATTCAGCACAGTTGATTTACCCGAAGCCATGCCCGAAGATGTTTTGCAAATCCTTCGCAAAATGACAATTAAAAACCGTCCCTCCAAAATAAGGTTGATGACAGACGAACCACCGCCGTCAAAAAAATCATTTGATGGTGAAGGCAGAAAGAAATCTTACGAAAGCGAAGGCAGAAAATCGTCATATTTTGATAAAAAAGAGGAGTTTGGCTCAAAGAGAGCCAGAAAGCCTTTCAGAGGAGATGAGCAACCCCAAAAAAAGACAAGAAGGTTTGGTAGGCATTAGTAAATCAGCGTTTACTATAGTAGCTTCCCCCCGTTAGCTCTCCGAGCGGAAAAAACGGGGGGACGAATGGTGATTTTTGTTAAAAAATCTCCATTCAAGGGGGGAAATGCTGATTGGATAAAATTGAAGGTTGTGAGTTAATCAGCATTTGCTATATTAAATAAATGTCTCGTTCTATATTTTTGCCCGCTTTATTGATTGCCCTTTCCTTGCAAAATGTTTTTGCAGCTGGTGCTTTTACTGCCGAGCAGTATAAAAAAGCGCTTTGGATGGTAACTAGGTTCTATGGTGCCCAAAGGTCTGGCAACGGACCTAACTGGCTTCTTATGGATCACACATACAAAACCAGCTTCGTCAAAGATGCCGATGGCAGTCGCAATCTTGAGGGTGGATGGTTTGACTGTGGCGACCACGTGTTGTTTGGACAAACTTTCTTCTATTCTGCTTATATGCTTGCCAAAGCTTACGAGGCATTTCCCAAAGGTTTCTATGACCTCTATCACGGAGACTACAGCGATTATGCGGAGTCCAAAGATTGGAGCATAAATGGAGGCAAGCCAAATAGAATTCCAGACCTTTTGGAAGAACTTAAATACGCTACAGACTGGATAATTAAAGCAACGCCAAATGGCACCACATTTTATTCCCAAAAAGGGAACGGCAATTATGACCACCAAAAATGGGTTACGGCTGGATTTATGTCAACTTTACCGATAAACGAGGGTGGAGAAAAAGAAGGTTCTCGTCCTATGACGAAAAATCCAGAAGATGGAGTTATGGCATCTTTTGCAGCTGCAACTCTTGCCATAATGTCAAAGATATACCGTGAATATGATTCGGCTTATGCTGATACGTGCATTAAACACGCTAAGAATGCTTACGATTATGCGAAAACATATAAAAATAAAGCCGCTGGAGCCGATTTTTACGGTTCTCACAAAGACCCAGAGACTGTATTTGTTTTGGCGGCTTCGGAAATGTATAGGATTACAGGAGACAATGCATATAAAAGTGCTATAGACAAAAGTCAGTTAAAAGGGCACTGGCACGTTCTTGATTACTCAAACTCCCACGACCTTGTGACTTATGCCGCGGCTATGGCTGTTCCCGAAAACAAAGACGAGGCTCTTAAACTTATGTTTGACGAGTTTGTGAGCAAATATACCAACTCCGGCAACATCAACGAGGAAAAAGTTACAACCCTTGGCGGTGGCTGGGGACAGTTGCGTTATGCTGGTAACACGGCATTCAGCGTTGCGCTTTACTCTTTGGCAAAAAACATCACTCAATACGACCAATTCATATACGACCAAATAGACTATATTCTCGGCGGCAACAAAGCCAAACGCTCGTTTATTACAGGATTCTGCGAAGGCTGTAGTGGCAGCCCAAAACTGCCTCACCACAGAAACGTATTTTTAAGAGATGATAATCCAGACGACACTGAAAAAGCCAAAATGACCATTCCAGAAAGGAACAAGTATTTCGGTTATTTGGTGGGTGGAACTCGGGTATCAACTTCTTACACCGAGAGTGTTACAGACTACACACTTACCGAAGGCGGCATAGACTACAATGCCGGTCTTTTGGGCGCGCTTGCCTATATAGTTTCAAAACTTGCGCCAGCACCGGATATTCCACCGATAATAGTTGACCCTGACCCAGATCCTGATCCAGACGATCCAGATGATACAGACCCTATAATACCTTTGCAAAACAAAACACTGCTCGGAAATTTTGTAATACGTTTTGTTGGAACACAGGAATTCCCAGCTCAAAGCAAAAGTTTCACGGTGCAAATTTTTGATTTAAAAGGAAATAAAATTTCCACAATAAAAAGCGAAGGGCAAGCGGTTAGATTTACCACAAAAGGCAAAAATATTTATTACGCTGTTGTAAAATAGTTTACCTTTTTAGAGTTTTATACTTGATAGGTTTTGGGTTATCTGCATCTATGCCCATACGTTGCTTGTAATCGGCTTCGTATTCAGTCCAGTTGCCCTCGTACCACACTGCTTTGCTATCGCCTTCAAAAGCCAAGATATGCGTGGCTATGCGGTCTAAAAACCATCTATCGTGGGAGATAACCACAGCACAGCCCGCGAAATTCAGAATTGCTTGTTCAAGGGCTTGGAGGGTTTCTATATCAAGGTCGTTGGTCGGTTCGTCTAGCAAAAGGAGGTTGCCAGCGTTTTGCAAGTTCTTTGCCATTAAAACTCGGTTTCGCATTCCACCCGAAAGCTGGGATAATTTTTTTTGCTGGTCGCTGCCGGTAAAGTTGAAAAGCCCACAATAGGCACGGGCATTGAGTTTGCGTTCCCCAATGATTATTTCTTCTTTGCCGCCGGAAATTTCTTGGAAAACAGTATTGTTGTCGTTCAAAGATTCTCTGCCTTGTTCCATAGAAATTATCTCTACAGTTTCTCCTAACTTGAATGTTCCAGCGTCTGGTTTTTCTTGCCCTAAAATCATTTTGAACAAGGTAGTTTTTCCCGCACCGTTTGGACCTATTATGCCAACAATGCCTGAGCGTGGCAAGCGGAAGTTGAGATTTTCGTAAAGCAATTTGTCGCCAAAAGATTTTGAAATTCCATTTGCTTCTATAACAACATCGCCAAGCCGTTTGCCATTTGCAATGGCAATTTGCGCAACTTTGTATTGCTCTTTTTTGTCTTGGCTCAAAAGTTCTTCGTAGGCTTTTAAGCGAGCTTTGGATTTGGCTTGCCTTGCCTTGGGGCTTGCCTTTACCCATTCTTGTTCTCTGGCAAGCCGTTTTTGCCTATCGCTTTCGCCTTTTTCGTCTTTGCGCATACGTTCAAGTTTTTGGTCTAGCCACTGTGCATAGTTGCCCTGCCAGGGAATGCCTCTCCCGTGGTCAAGCTCCAAAATCCAACCTGTTACATTATCCAAAAAATAACGGTCGTGAGTCACCAAAATAACCGAGCCTTTGTATTCTTTTAAATGGCGTTCAAGCCAAGCAACGGATTCGGCATCCAAGTGGTTTGTGGGTTCGTCAAGGAGCAGCAAATCCGGTTCTTCCAACAACAAGCGGCAAAGGGCAACGCGGCGTCTTTCTCCGCCAGAGAGGTTTGTAACCTGCCAGTCGCCAGGAGGGCAGCGCAGGGCATCCATAGCTATTTCTATGGAACGGTCTAAGTCCCATAGATTTTCCGCATCAATTTTATTTTGCAATTTCTCCATTTCTTCGGAGAGTTTTTCCAGTTTGTTGCCTTCTGCCTCGCCCATAAGCATTGCAACTTCGTTGTAGCGGTCTAAAATTTTTTGCTTTGACGCAACTGCAACCATAACATTTTCTTTAACGGAAAGTTCTGCATTTAGCTGCGGTTCTTGTGGCAAATAGCCTGCGGTGCGGCCATTCTCTATCCAAGCCTCGCCCTGAAACTCCTTATCTATGCCAGCCATTATGCGCAAAAGCGTGGATTTTCCGCTGCCATTTGTGCCTATTATTCCAATTTTTGCGCCATAATAAAAACTCAAAGAGATATCTTTAAGCACTTCCTTATCCGGCGGGTAGCTTTTGCACACTTTGTGCATATAAAAAATAAACTTTTCTGGTGCTTTGTTTTCTGCCATGCGGGTAAATGTAGAAAATAAATTTCCCCCTTGCCAAAACAAAAAAAATTTACTATATTTATGTTGCCTGTGAAAAAAGCGGGTACCTCCTGCCTCTAATGTTGGGGGCGGGCAAAGTCCATAGGGAGACATTTATGGGTATAAAAGACTATGAAACCATGGTGGTTATAGATGCCATGATTTCCGATGAAGCAATAGAGGCAGAGATAACCACTGTTGAAAAGAAAATACAATCGCACTCCGGCGAAATAAAGAGATGCGACAAATGGGGCAAGCGCAAGCTGGCATACATCATCCGCAAACAAACTCACGGCTTTTATGTAATATTTTATTACAAAGCGAACAGCGATGTTGTTTTGGATTTGGAACGCGGTTTCAACATAAACACAAATATTTTGCGTTTTTTAACCCTTGCAGATTTCCCCATGACCGAAATAATTTACAACCAAGATCACGTCAGCAGCGCAGACGATGCCGTTGGCTTTGACATAGACTATGGAGATGCAGACTGATGAACTACGAAGAAAAAAAGAACGAACGCACAAGTGTTCCGCGCAAAAAAAACTGCTGGTTCCATGAAAATAAAATCAGCTTCATAGACTACAAAGACGAAGCTATTCTTCGCCGTTTCCTCTCCGACCGCGGCAAAATTTTGCCACGCCGTTTGTCTGGAACCTGCGCAAAGCATCAGCGTGAGTTAGTAGAAGCCATTAAACGCGCCCGTCACGTGGCACTCTTGCCCTTTGTGGCAGATTCTTTAAGGTAGGGGAGGAACTATGGAAATTATTCTTAAAGCAGATGTTGCGCATTTGGGCAAAATGCTAGACGTAGTTAGTGTTAAAAACGGCTATGCCCGTAATTACTTATTCCCCCGCAAGCTTGCAGTGCTGGCTTCCAAAGAAGCAAAACGCTCATTAGAGAAAAACCGCGCCGCTATGGAAGCACTTTTCCGCAAGGAACTTGCCGTTTCCGAAGACATTGCAACAAAGATATCCGCTACACAGCTAACCATAGAACGTAGCGTTGTGGAAAACGAAAGACTTTACGGCTCTGTTTCCTCAACCGATATTGCTGCAGCTCTAAAGGCTCAAGGCTTTAACATTGCAAAAAGGCAAATTGTGCTTGAAGAACCAATAAAGCAACTTGGCAATTACTCTGTTCCAATAAAGGTATTTGCAGGGGTTGAAACAACGGTTTCTGTTTGGGTGACCAATAAAGAAAAGTGATATTTATTCAATTCTATCGCTTATCTTTGACCAATTCAAAACATCTTTGCGTAAAATATAAAGGTAGCCTGCTTCTAAAATAAGCAGGAATACCATTAAAATAATGAATAAATCCCAACCGCCGTGCAAAAATTCAATGGCGAGAGGGTAGAGAAAAGCCACTTCCAAATCAAAAACCAAAAAGAGCATAGCCACCACATAATATTTAACGGGGAATCTCTCTGAGGCAGAGCCTATCACTTTTGAAAGCCCACATTCATAAGCATCTGTTTTAACCTTGTTTTTCAACTGAGTTTGAGGCGAAAGCACCCAGTTTGCAAACATCATTCCAAAAGGAACAGCTACAGCCATAAGCCCTAGCACGAATATCGGGAAGAAAATATCAAAAATTTCCATAATGGGCAATATAGTAAATTTAGCGAGATAAATTCTCTCTGAACTTCTTGAACAAATGCAGAGAATCGTGAGGACCTGGGGCGGCTTCGGGGTGGAATTGAATGGAAAATACGTTTTCGTTTTTCAGCTTCAAGCCTTCAACACTGCCATCGTTTAGGTTTAAGTAGGTTATCTCCGCTTTGTCTTCAATTCCCTGCGGCATAATCATATAGTTGTGGTTTTGGGAGGAAATTTCAATGCAGTTGCTAGAAGTGTCCATAACCGGATGGTTGCAGCCGTGATGTCCGAATTTGAGTTTTTGCGTTTTGCCGCCAAGTGCAAGCCCTATAATCTGGTG
>JAITFN010000080.1 GCA_031281345.1 Candidatus Fibrimonadaceae bacterium | reverse complement strand
GAATTTATTCCAAAAAAAAAAAAAAACGCAAGTAATCTTAAAAGCCAAGCCACCCCAAAATATATATAAATTTTTATGCTCTTTTGCTTTTAATGAATTTGCCCCCCCCCCCCCCCCCCCCATATCTAACTCCTTATATTGCAAGGACTTACAAAAACACCTGCCCGCATTTAGCGGCTTATTTGCCTATTTTATCAACATTTTTTCAAAAATTCAAACCGCTCCGCAGGAGCAACCTTGCCAAAACCGTGCCCCAACCTTTGGCGAGGATAACAAAAACGGGGATAATGCCAATCAATGTATTGGAGGATGGATAGAGAGATGAAACAGAAATCAACAGCCTTGATTTTAGCCATTTTATTTGGCGTAGTAGGAGCACACCGTTTTTATGTGGGAAAAACTGGGTCAGCGGTTGCCCAATTGCTCACAGGTGGAGGACTCATTGTTTGGGTGCTAATTGATATTATCAATATTGCTACAGGTAAATTCACCGATGTAAATGGCAATAAACTTCAATAATAAACATTTAACCTCAAACAAAGGAGATAAAAAATGAGGATAAAACATTCAATCACACTTTCACTGTGTGCAGCCTTGCTCGCTGGCGCAATTTTAACTTCCTGCGATGAAAAAGAAGAAGGAGGTAGCAGCGAGGGCAACGGTTCTGCTAAAAAGGTAGATAGTGATGCCGTAGTTCTTCTCGGTGTCAATGAAGATAATCTATACGCTAATATTAAAGCAAGCTGCGCAGGTGGCGGCGACAGAATAGCTAAAAAATACAATGTATGCACTCAATTTGACAATCCTGTTAAGCAAAAAATTTACGATGACAGTGTAAAGCAAGTTGTATTCAAAAATTACAAACAAGACATAATAATGGGTGACACATTAATATTTGCCTTATTTACGACGGATACTATAACGGCGCGTGATCGAAAAGAAGGTGAAGCTGCTTGGGAAGTTACTGACGATTTTAATAAGAAGCATGAGGATTATGAAAATAAAATGAAAGCAGCGGCGGCAAGCGGTTTTATTGTTCTTAATTATATGAGTGCTGCCCCCCCTAGTGTTTCGGCTGAACCTCAATCCTTATATAGTTGCTATATGGAAAAAATAAACGAAGTAAATGGCAATGAAAGAAGAAAGAAATACTACTATAACCACAGAGATTGCAATTCTCTTAATAAAGAATATACTTTTGAGGAGCAAGTTAGGTGGAAGATGCAAGGATTCGCTGCACCTATTGAAGATAAAGCAACAATAGCGGAAACATTATATAAAGATAAATACATATTATTATACAAACCCAGTGATTTATTTGATATGTCTCCCAATATTGTATTTCCCGACCAAAACTCTGCAATGAATTTTGAGCTTAAAAAAAATAATTTATTTTCAGTTATTCGTAAGAAATTCGTTGTGTTTCTTAATGAAAATGGCGGGCTTTCTGGTTATGAATTATTCGAATACGTAGGTCCTGCTTCGGAAAAAGCAACGGGGTCAGCGGCTAAACAGCAAGCATCAGAGCAACCCGCTGCCGCCGCCGCACCAGCAATAAATACCGCCACGGACTACTCCTCTGCCCTGCAAACGCATTACTCAAAAGGCACACTCGGCGCAACCGGAAAAACCCGCCCAATAGAGATGTTCTTCCAAAGCGTTTCCAAAAACGGCAATTCCTATTCCATAAAAGGCAAATCAAAAACCAAAGCCGCAGAAGACGCCTTCAATGGGAGTCTCTCAATAAGCAGCGAAGAAACGGGCGGCTCCTGCGGCGGCGGTGAAAAGGAAATCAAAGGAACTTACGATTTGAACGAAAATGAGAGCAAAACAAGCGGTCATTTCGTAGGCAATTTTACTGCCTGCGAAAACAACGGCAAACTCTCAAAAGCAAACTTTGTAGGCAACTGGGTAAAACACTCAAACGGCAATAAAACGCCCTGCGAATTTGAACTTTAACAGAGAAATACCATTTCACATTTAGGGGCAACCGCAAGGGTTGCCCTTATTTTTTTACTTTTTTACTATATTATCGCAGTAACAATTTTTCAAAACGGATTTTATGAGCATACTAGATAAAATGCTTTACAAAATGTTTGGCACGCCGCACGCACGCAAGGTAAAACGCTTGCAGCCAACATTAGATGCAATTAGCGCAAAACATTTGGAATTCCAAAAATTAAACGATTCTGATTTAGCCGCAAAAAGCGCAGAATTCAGGGAAATGCTAAAAAACGGGCAAACCCTTGAAGATATTAAGGTTGACTCTTTTGCTGCTTGCCAAGAGGCTTGCGATAGGAGGCTCGGTATTTTCAATGTATTTGACCCTCAACACAATTTTGATTTTTCAAAACTCTCGGAACCACGGCAAAGAGAGGCAGAGGCAGCAAAAGAACTACTCGCAAACGGAACCTTTGAATGGGAAGTTCACCTCTCTGCGGAGTTTTACGCAGAAATCAGGGAAATGTACCCCGAATCCGTTAAACCTTTTAGAATGATGCCTTTTCCGGTGCAGATAATAGGCGGCTTGATTCTGCACGAGGGTGCAATAGCAGAAATGGCAACAGGCGAAGGAAAAACCCTTGCCGCTGCTTGCCCTGTTTATTTGAATGCACTCTCAGGTGATGGCGTTCACATAGTAACCGTAAACGATTATTTGGCAGGGCGTGATGCCAAAAATATGGGAAGGGTTTATAAATTTTTGGGATTGAAAGTTGGGCTAATAATCCACGGCTTGGATAACGACCAACGCAGGGAGAGCTATAGCTCCGATGTTATTTATGGAACAAATAACGAATTTGGCTTTGACTATTTGCGCGACAATATGGCGGTGCAAAAAGAAGACCTTGTGCAAAGGGTTTTGAATTATTGCATAGTTGATGAAGTTGACTCCATATTGATAGACGAAGCTCGCACACCGCTCATAATCTCCGGTGCAGCCGAAGATGCAACCGATAAATACCGCAAGGCTAACGACTTGGTTCAGCGCCTTAAAAGAGACGATGACTACACCATAGACGAGAAATACAAAAATGTGCAACTCACCGAAAAGGGCGTAACTCACATTGAATCCATAATGGGCATAAAAGGACTTTACGGAGAGCACTCAGACTGGGTGCATTATATTTTGCAAGCAGTAAAGGCTCACAATGTTTTTGTAAAAGATGTGGATTATATTGTTAGAGATGGAGAAATTGTAATAGTTGACGAAAACACCGGCCGCTTGATGGAAGGTCGCCGTTATTCAGAGGGAATTCATCAATCCATTGAAGCAAAAGAAAACGTGCAAATTCGCAGGGAAAACCAAACCCTTGCAACCATAACCTTCCAAAATCTTTTCCGTATGTACAAAAAACTCTCCGGCATGACAGGCACGGCAGAAACCGAGGCAACGGAATTTTTGAAAATCTACAATATGCCCACTTGGGTTATACCCACGCACAAACCTTGCATCCGAAACGATATGCAAGACCAGATTTACAAAACAGCAGATGCAAAATGGAATGCGATAATTGCAGACATAACAGAGAGGCACGAAAAAGGCCAACCCATTCTAGTTGGAACAATATCGGTGGAAAAATCTGAAAAACTCTCAAAGATGCTTCGCATAGCTAACATTCCACACGATGTTTTGAATGCAAAAAATCACGGTCGCGAAGCGGAAATTATCCAATATGCCGGACACAAAGGAAAAGTGACAGTTGCAACCAATATGGCAGGTCGTGGAACGGATATTGCACTTGGCCCCGGCGTTGTTGAGCTTGGAGGTTTGCACGTTCTTGGTACAGAAAGGCACGAGAGCCGCCGCATAGACAACCAGTTGAGAGGTCGCTCCGGCAGGCAAGGAGATCCTGGTTCCTCGCAATATTATCTATCTCTAGACGATGATTTGATGAGAATTTTTGGTGGCGAAAACGTTAAGAAAATAATGGACAGGTTCGGTTTCAAAGATGACGATGTTATTGAGCATCCGTGGGTAACCAAGAGCGTTCGCAACGCACAACGCAGAATTGAAGGGCAAAACTTTGATGCCCGTAAACACCTGCTGGATTACGATAACGTTATGAACGAACAGAGAAGGGTTATCTATTCTCTGCGCCGTAGCATTTTAATGGGTGAAGAAATTAAAACCGAAATTTCAAACCGCATAGAAGATGCAGCAGATATCAAGGTTAGCAAATATGTAATTCCCAATTCCTACCCCGAAACTTGGGATATGGACGGTTTGGAAAACGATTTGAAAATGAGCATGGGTATTGAATACAAACCAGAACCTGAAAAACTCACAGGCATGACCGCCGAGCAGGTTTTAGACGAGATTATTAAGCTCTATCAAGAACGTTATGAAAAACTAAAACTTATGGTTCCAGAAGCGGAGTTTTCTCATTTTGAGCGAGTTATGCTTTTGGGCGCAATAGACACCCAATGGAAAGAGCATTTATACGGAATGGATCATTTGCGAGATGCAACCCGTTTTCACGGATATGCTCAAAAAGACCCTCTTATTGTGTATAAAGCCGAAGGTTTTAAAATGTTCCAGGAATGTTTGGAAACTATTGCCACAAATACAGTTATGAGAATTTTGAATGTGCGTGTTGAAATAAACGGTCAGCACATTCCACTTGCCTCCATACCAGTTCCGCAAAAACCGACAATGACTTTTGAGAACAGAGGAGCAACCCAACCAACAACCGCTCCACAGGGTGCAAAGCCTCAGCAAAAATCCGCAGCAAAACCAGCTCCTGTTGTAAACCAAGTAGCAAAGGTAGGCAGAAACGACCCCTGCCCTTGCGGTAGCGGAAAGAAGTATAAGCAATGTCACGGGGGCTAATCCTTTGACTGCAATTGTTTTGGGTAATTTTGATGGTTGCCATTTGGGGCATAGAGCCTTGTTTGAAGCATTGAAAATGCGAGCACAAAAAAATAACACACAACCACTCGCAATTTCCTTTGAGCCACACACAAGGCATATAATTCAAGAACCCGGGCATCCAGAGCTTTTAACTCCAAACGATGAAAAGAAAGAATTGATTGAAAGTTTTGGCGTTCCTCTTGTTTTGCAGAAATTTGACAAAGATTTGTTCGCAGTGCCCTTCCGTTCATTTGTAAACGATTTTGCCATACAAAAATATGGAACCAAAATTTGGGTACTCGGCTTAGACCAAAGGTTTGGACGAGGCGGCAAAGGTAGTGCAGAAACACTAAGGGCATTTTTCCCGGATTTGCTAATTCACGAAATAAACCCCGTTTTATTTGAAAACGAAGCAATTAGCTCTTCGCGCATAAGGGAAGCGTTAAAAAAAGGAAACATAGATTTGGCAAACGCAATGCTTGGGCGCAATTATTCAATCAGCGGAATTGTTGTGCACGGCTTGGGACAAGGAAAATCGCTCGGCTCCCCCACCGCTAATTTGCAGTTGCCAGACTACAAACTTTTGCCAAAAAACGGAGTGTATTTTGGAACGGCATCTTTTGAAAATCAAAAACACAAAGCGGTTATTAACATAGGCAACAGACCCTCCCTCGGAAACCGCCCCGTTGGCTTGGAAGCTCATCTACTAAATTTTGACGGAGATTTATACGACAAAAAACTATCCGTTGAACTAGCCGGACGAATTAGAGATGAAATAAAATTTGATAGCCTTGATGCTTTAAAAGAACAGATTAAGAAAGACATCGCATTTTGCAATTCTTGCAAATAGAATTTTCTTTGTAATTCTCACAAAAATTTCTATAAGCCGCTCCATTCCAAATTGATAAAGGATCTTGGGCCAAAAAATTTCCAAAATCGCCAAATGGGAATTTTGTCCGCATTCCAAAGCGAGCATCTGGATTAGGGCAAACTTGAAATGTGCCATCCACCCAAACCCAGACTTCTTTGGTTAAAAAAGGGCAATCATCGGTAGGGATAGTGGCTAGTGGTTTATTCAATATCCACGGTTCATTTATTTTTATTCTATCCACACCTTTTGGAATTTCGTCTAATTTATCGTTTTTGTCTAAGGTGGCTTGTATTGTTATTTTTGGTTTGTTTATTTTGCACTCGTCTATAAATTCAAAAATGCTTTGCGGAATTTTTCCGTGCATTGCGCTGAATTTTATGTCGCTTAAAACTGGCAAAAGCAAAGGAAGCCATTTCTTTAATCCGCCATTTGGGAATGTGCCATTTGTGGTTAGATTAACTTTTACATCTGTTTTTTTTGCAAGCAACAGAAAATCCTCAAAACGAGAATATAAAAATGGTTCGCCTATGGTGCTTGGGATTATCTCTTTTAAGCCTAGCGGCAAAAATGCGTTCACAACTTTTTCAATAATTGCAAAATCCATCTCTTGCACCTGTTCCCAGTCAAGCGGTGCTTGCTTGGAAAAGCATATATCGCAATTTTGATTGCAAATGTTGGGATTTGTTATGAATGTTATGCGCATTTTTACAAAACATCATACCCCTGTTCTTCAATTTCCGCCTTGATTTTATCCAAAGGCGTTTTGCTGGAATCATATTCCAACACAACACTCTTGGCTTCCAAATCCACCGCGACTTTCGCTATGCCGGGCAATGCCTTCACCGCCTTTGTGATTGCATTAACGCAATGCTCGCAAGACATTCCTTCAACTGCAAGTACAGTTTTTTCCATTTTCTACCCCTTTATTTCAAGTTAAATGCTTTTAAAATTTTCCACACCTTAGTGGGTTTGCCATCTATATCAACTGGAACTTGGGTATATGTCCAGCCTTCTAGTTTTTCTGTATCCACGCCAGCAGTGATGAGCGGTTCTGGATTTAGTGCAAATACAATATCCAAATCCTGATTTTTGCCAGTTGTGCCATTCGTGTTCAAATCTTTAGCCCACTCAAATATATTCCCATTTTCTAGAGTAAAATTGTAATGGTCCATTTCGGGGTGATAACCGAGCGAAGCACGGAAAAAATCCGCATTTTTCTCAAATAATTTTAAGGGGGTATCTAGCTCTGGAGCATTGGACAGCGGCGAACTATAAACAAGAGTATTTTCATTCACAACTCCATTTTCCAGTTTACTCAAATCCAAACCAGCAGAGATAAAAGGCCGTGCATCTACGATTATTTTTATCTCTTGATTTTTCCAACGGAACCAAGCCGTGTTATCTGGGGCAGTCATTACCCATTCACTGGAATCCCCTTTAGAATTTTCAGCAGGTAAAATTTTCAATATATCACCAAATGAGCGAACAGCATCGGTTTTAACAACGTCTAAATCGGAGCAAGCACTTAGAGTTAATGCTATGGCGGCAAGTAATATTTTTTTCATAAAACTCCGTTTTGAATATAATGTATAATATAGTTAAAAAGAAAGCCTCCTATGGAAGGTCTTTTGAAAACATTTTACTATATTTTTCAAATAGATTACGCAAATATATAAGGAAGTATCAATATGTCAAAGTACAATGAAGATTTAGATTATCTCATTCAAAATGAAGATATAACTGAAAAAGAACTCAACGAAATTATTGTTGAAGCCGATAAAATAATTTCTGATACTAATAGTGAAAAAGATAAACTCATTGAGGCATATCTTAAAAAGGTACAATGTTTACAAAAATTAGATAGATCTACTGAAAGTAAGGAATTCATAGATAAATTATTAGATTTAAATCCGAATATGCCTGAAGCACTTGTACGCTTGGGGAACTTTTATGACGAAAACAACGACTACGACAGTGCTATTGATTACGTAACTAAAGCTATTGATTTAAAAAAGGAGTATGCTTATGCTTATTCTAGGAGAGCTTCCTTCTATGATAATAAAGGAAATTATGATAAAGCATTGCAAGATTATTCAAACGCAATCCATTATAAATCAGAATATGCAATAGCATATTTCAATCGTAGTATCTCAAAGTTCAAAAAGGATGATTATTACGGCGCAATAGAAGACTGTAGCAAAGCCATTGAATTTAAGCCAAACGATGCATTAGCATACTACAATCGTGGAGTCGTAAAAGGCAATTTACCTGAACCCGATTATGACGGGGCAATAAAAGATTATTCTAAAGCTATTGAAATTAATCCAAAGTATGCACCAGCATACAACAATCGCGGTGTAGCAAAAGAAAATTTACCTGAACCCGATTATGACGGAGCAATAGAAGATTATACCAAAGCCATTGAAATTAATCCAAATGATGCATCGGCATACAACAATCGTGGATATACATATGTTAAGATGAAAAACTACAAAAATGCAACAAAAGATTTTCGTATAGCAGGAACAAACATATTGAACGTACTTGATGATCCCAATGGCGAAGAAGTAGCAAAGCTTATGATTGACGATGATGTTTTTTTTAAGGAAGTTACCAAAGAATGTAAAAAAAAAGAAATAGAAGATTACAAAGATATTTATATTAAATCACTAAGTATAATATCAAAACTACAAATTAAAGATAAATTAGAAATGCCTGTGTCGCATTATACTAAAAAAGATATTTCAGAAAAATTACTTTTTGATGATTACTCCAAAGATAAAAATGGCAAGTATGAACATCGTTCTATTTTTCGTTTAAATTCAGTAAATACAAGTAATGATCCTGAAGAGGGAAAAACTTTATTTCATTATTTATTTCCAGAAAAGAATATTTCTTTACAAGTAGAAGAATTTGGTGCATTTGCAGGCTGCTTTATTATGAATAATGACAGTTTAAATCAATTTCGGCTTTACGGCAAAACAGAAGACAAGGAAGAAGGAACAGGAGTTTGTATTACTCTAAACAATCGTTTTTTTAATAATGAAATAATTATGCCTTTAGAGGCAACTGAATCAAAAGATAAGAAAAAAGGAAATTTACCAAGCTATTCTCCATTATTTCGTTGCATTTACATTGACCCAGAAACTGCTAAAATCGTTTCGTTAGGACAAAAAGAAAAATATATTTTTTACAGAGAGAATAAAGGAATAAAAGATGATGATGAAGTGAAAAAAATTTATCAAGAATATAAAAATATTATTGATGATATATTGAAAGATATAAAGAATGAATTGAGTAATCTAAAAAAACAGATAGAAGACAAAAAATTAGATTCTGATATAGTGCATAAACTTTTGCTTAATTTGAGTTATTTGGTAAAACATGTTGCTTTTAAGGAAGAACAGGAATGTAGAATTATTCAAATAAGAAAACTTTCCTATAAGGAAAAAGTTCAAGCAGATGATAATAACCGTCTTTTTGTAGAATATTTAGAATTGAGTCACGAAAATGTATCAGAAATCTGTTTTGCACCAAAAACGAAAGATATTGATAAATTTAAACAACACCTAGCTCGCAATGGCTACAATGTAAAATGTTATAAAAGCAAAGCACCTTTGGCTTGATTGAAACCACTCCTAACCACAAGCAACTATATCAGGTTACGATTCGGATCATTATTTGTTTTGGCTATCCTATGATATGGTCGGGCATAAATACAAAATCTCGCAAAATATTTTCTACCTTACCCAATATGCTCCTTTACCACGGAACAAACACTCGTTTTGAAACACCCAAAATAATTGCTCCAAACAGGGCTTTGGATTTTGGTACAGGCTTTTACACTACAAGCGATAAAAATCAAGCAAAGGACTGGGCTAATGTGGTGGTAAAAAGAGCAAATTCTGGAAAGGCTTTATTGAATATTTATGAATTAGATGAAAGTTATACACAAAAATTAAAGGTAAAAAAATTTGAAAAAATTGGTAAAGAATGGCTGGATTTTGTTTGCGAACATAGACTGGAAACCTATAAAGGCGATAGTTACGATTTGATTATTGGAGCGGTTGCAAACGACAGAACAATGCCTGTTCTGCAAGGTTATATGAATGCAAAAAACAAAGATTTATACGCACCTGTGGCTTTGAGCGAAATTCAGGCAGAGAAATTGACAGACCAGTATGTATTTAAAAATGATTTAGCACTAAATTTTTTGCATTTGCAGGAGATAATAGAATTATGAACCGTATTAGCAGTGATATGCTTTATTTTTTTGACTCCTGGCTTATTCCAAAAATAAGCGAAGAGTATAAAATCAGCGAAGAAACGGCAATGAAAAATTTTATCTATTCGGAAACCTACAATATGCTTTTTGACTATTCTACAAAATTGTTCATAGAATCACCACTTGTGATTTTTGATATGTATAAAGCGGAAAAAGAAAAAGGAAATCCGCGGGAATCGTCTTATATAAAAGGAGACGCTTATGTCTAACGAAATTGCTTTTTTTGCCTATTTGTTAGAAAAATATGCAGAATACAAAAACGAAAATACTGCTGATGTGCTTGCAAAATGGGAGCAGTCAAATTTAATTGAGTACATAATACAAATGTATCCTATGTATCACACAGAGCGTATAGAAAACGCTTTTGCCGATATTGACAGGAAAATGTAATCACGATTCAGACAATAACAAGCTATATATCATCATCATTCAACGGTTCCTCAGGTGTATTGCTTTCCTCAACATTAGACCCAGCTAGCGGAATTGACTCCACCGCATTCTCAAACACTGCCTTTTCAGCATCAGCCTCTGACTTTATGTCTTCAACGCTTGGAATGGCGGCGGCATCTCGCACAAAATCGCCTTCGTAGAGAGTTATTGCTTTAACGCCTTGCGAATAACGACCTGTTTCTCTTATGGTATCCAAATCTATGCGGATCATTTTGCCTTCTTTGGTGCTTATTATCACATCGTAATCTGGCAAAACAGATTCTACAAAAACTACGCTACCGGTTTTATCGGTAATCTTTATGTTTGTAACACCTTTGCCGCCACGACCAGTAACGCGGTAATCTTCGGGGTTTGCACGTTTGGCATAGCCGTTTTCAGAAATTGTCAAAATCAAGGAATCTTTCTTTATGTCTATCATTCCAATAACAGCATCATCGCCTTCCATGCGAATACCTATCACGCCTCTTGAATTGCGCCCCGCGCTACGGAAAGCGGTTGGCGGGAATGTAAGCGCATTTCCATTTTTGGTGGCTATCATCAAATTGTTCTCTGCTTGAACCAAAAGAACGCTCACTAATTCATCGCCTTCGTTTAAGGTAATTGCATTAAGACCAATTCTGCGTACATTGCTGAACAAACCGAGCTTCATTTTGTTTATTATGCCCTGCCTTGTGCAGAACACCAAATAAAACCCTTCGGCAAATTTGCGAACAGGAACAATTGCAGAAACCTTTTCGCCCTCGGTTAGCTGAAGGAAATTCACTATTGGAATTCCCTTTCCTGTGCGTGAGCCTTCTGGGAGTTTGTAAACTTTTACCCAGTGCATTCTACCTTTGTTTGTGAATACCAGCAAATAGCTGTGGGTGCTTGCCGTGATTATTTTTTCCACAAAATCTTCGTCTTTAAGCCCTGTGCCAATAACTCCCTTGCCAGCCCTGTTTTGCAATTTGAACGTATCTATGGGCAGCCTGCGAACATAGCCTCTTTTGGAAAGAGTGATAACCTGCTCTTCTTCAGCAATTAAATCTTCGTATTCCAAGTCTTCTTCGGCATCTTCTATTTTTGTGCGGCGCGCATCGCCATATTTATCGGCAATTTCTTGAAGTCTTGTTTTCACAATATCCATTATGCGTTCTTTTTTTGCCAAAATATCTTCTAAATCTGCGATTTTCAGCAAAAGTTCTGCAAGTTCGTCTTCAAACTTTTTTACTTCTATTTTCTTTATGTTTCGCAAACGGATTTCCAAAATTGCCTTTACCTGCAATTCAGAAAGAGAATAACGAGTTTGCAAAACTTGGTCTGGCTCGTCTTCAAAGCGAATTATGCGAACAACTTCGTCTATGTTTTCGGGGGCAAGGGCTATTTTAAAACCCTCTAAAATATGCGCTCTCTCTTTTGCTTTTCTAAGTTCAAATTCCGTGCGGCGGCGAATCACAATGTAGCGATGCTCCACGTAATTTGCGCACAAATCCTTTAAGGTCAAAAGTTTTGGCTGGCGATTCACAAGAGCTAAATTGTATATGCTAAAACTCTCTTGCAGCCTTGTGTATTTGAACAGATTGTTTTTTACAACCTCTGGCACAGCATCTTTTTTTAGCCCCACAACAATTCGCATTCCCTCGCGGTCGCTTTCGTCGTTGGCATGGTTAATGCCTTCTAGTTTATCGTCGTTTACAAGTTTGCCTATGGTTTCCAAAAGTTCTTTTTTGTTCACCATATACGGAATACTTTTCACAATTAAAAAATTGCGGCCTTTTGAATCCACTTCAACTTCAATATCGGCACGAACCTTTATTTTTCCACGACCGGTTAAATAAGCATTTCTAATTCCTGTTCTGCCGCAAATCACGGCTCCCGTGGGAAAATCCGGACCTTTGACAAAATCTAGCAATTCTTCGCAAGAAATTTCTGGGTTATCTATAACGGCTTTTATAGCTTCTGTAACTTCTCTTAAATTGTGGGGTGCCATATTGGTTGCCATGCCAACCGCAATGCCCACAGAACCGTTCACAAGCAGGTTTGGAAAAGCAGATGGCAGCACCACAGGCTCTTCTAAAGAATCGTCAAAATTCGGGCTAAAATCCACTGTGTCTTTATCTAGGTCTTCTAGCATGAACTCGGCAAAATGAGTCATTCTAGCTTCTGTATAACGCATTGCCGCAGGAGGGTCTCCGTCCATGCTGCCAAAGTTTCCTTGCCCATCTACCAAAGTGTAACGCAGTGAAAAATCCTGTGCCATGCGTACAAGCGTGTCGTAAATTGCGCTGTCGCCGTGGGGGTGATATTTACCCATAACCTCGCCCACAATGGTCGCACTTTTGCGAGTGGGCTTTGGAGCGGGGGTTAGTCCAAGTTCGTGCATTCCAAAAAGCACTCTACGATGCACAGGTTTAAAGCCGTCACGGACATCTGGAAGCGCACGAGATACAATAACACTCATCGAATAACGCAGGTAGCTATCCTGCATATCTTTTTCTATCAAAGAGGGCACTTTTGTGCCCGGAATCATTTTAATTGTTGACATAAATTTCCTAATTACAGAATGTATAATATAGAAAATTCTACCTTACAATCATGCTTTTTATGCAAAAAAAAATTCCTGTATGCATTATGTTTGTTTTATCCGTGTGTTATGCAGATTTTCTAGCTTTGGATATGGTAGAAAAAGAAGAACCTCCGCCTTTTCTTGTTTACGGAGCAAACTATACAGGGAGAATTTTTGCTGGTGGCATAGATAATTTTGGAGGTGCAAATGCACGACTGCGCATAAACAAAAACTGGGCAGTTGGAGCAAAAGCCGAGGTAGATTTTTCAAGGGTTGGTTTTGTGGCTGGAGCTTTTGGGCACTATTTGCTAACTAGAGAATTATTCAAGGAACAATCGGAAAATTTTATGCACTTGAGTTTAGACTTCATAAAAATTGAAGATAGGCAATCTTCAATAATATCGATAGGACTAGGGCGTGATATGCTACCTTGGAAAAAATCTCCTTTTGGTTTTAGAGCACTTGGTAAATTGGAATACACTCCGGTAGCGCATATATTTTCACGCACAAGCAAAGGAATTTTCGGATTAGAAACAACAACATTTGCAAATACAGATTTTGCAATTGAAGTTGGAGTTTTTATGTACGAGTAAATAGGCGTTTATTTTTTATCGTCGTTTATGTAGTCCACAAAAATTTGGATGCGACGGTTTTTGGCACGATTTTCAGGACTTGTGTTTGGAACAATGGGACGATATTCACCATAGCCAACCGCACTCATATTTTGCGGCTGAATGCCTGTGTTCCCTGCAAGCAGCTGAACCACTGAAAGAGACCTTGCGCTGGAAAGTTCCCAATTGCTGTGATAACGATTGGAATGTATGGGAACATCATCGGTATGCCCTTCAACGCGAACTTTCAAATCTGAGTTATTCTTTATAACATCGCTGATATCTTTTAAAATTTCCTTGCCTTGGTCCTTAAGGTCTGCCGAACCGCTTGCAAAACCAACAGGGTCGCGAAGCATTATAGCAATGCCTTTTTCCGTTACCTCAACCTTTACCGCTTCATCTAATTTTTTGTCCTTTATCACATTTTTTATTTTTTCTGCATCTTTCAAGCTCTGTTTCTTTTTTTGCTCATCGCCAGTCTTTTTAGGTATATCCACAATAGGATGGATAGGAATAGTTGGAAAGGTTTCCATAATACCAAAAGCACCCTGCAAACTCTCCATAAGGTTACTAATTTTTACTGGGTCAAAATTTGCCATTGAAAGCAATAG
>JAITFN010000070.1 GCA_031281345.1 Candidatus Fibrimonadaceae bacterium | reverse complement strand
AAGAGATATCCGAGATTCTGTATTGCAAGCTCATATTAATTTCCTGTTAAAGCTATCAAGAGAACTGTTGCTATAAAAATAACAGAGACAATTGCGAATTCTATTGGGTTTTCTATTATGGCCTCTTTTGCAGGAGGTGCAGCAGGAGTTGGTGCAGGTGCAGGTGCAATTGGTGCGGCAGCGATGCTGTCGGTTGGTGTAGGTGCTGGAGCAGCAACAGGTGCGGCGGTACTATCTGCTACGGGTGCTGGTGCAAGAGCGGTGCTATCTGCGTGTGCTGGTGCAGCTGTGGGTACAGGCGCGGCAACAGGCGCAGGAGTTGGTGTAGCTGGATGTGCGGTAGCGGGCGCAGGTGCAGGAGCTGGCGTAGCTGCTGGAGCAGCTTTGGATGCAGGTGCTGCTGGTGCAGCTTTGGGTGCAGGCACTGGAGCGGCTTTAGGTGCAGGTACCGGAGCAGCAGGAGCAGCAACGGGTACTGCAGGCACGGCAGCTGGAGCAGCTACTGGTGCGGTAGCGGGTGCAGGCACGGCAACTGGTGCAGCTACAGGTGCGGTAGCGGGTGCCGGAGCGGCAACTGGTGCAGGTGCTGGAGCAACTGTGGGTACAGGCACGGCAGCAGGTGCAGGTGTAGCTTTAGGTGCTGGTGCAGCTTTAGATGCAGGTGCAGGGGTTTGGGCAAAGGTGCAAATTGCGGATATTGCTACCAAAAATAAAATGCGTTTTGTAATCATGACTCTCTCCAAAAAATTTAAGTATAAAATAGAAAATTATTCACTATTCGCTTATTTGACGGTTCATTCCAGCTTGCACGGCAGTTATAGCTATGGTATAAACAATATCATCAACCAATGCACCGCGAGACAGATCGTTAACTGGTTTTGCTAGCCCCTGAAGCATAGGGCCTATGCTTACGGTTTTTGCGCTGCGCTGAACGGCTTTGTAGGTTGTGTTGCCTGTATTTAAGTCTGGGAACACAAATACGGTGGCTCGCCCAGCTATGTGGCTATTTGGTGCTTTTGTGTGCGCAACAGATTCCATTATTGCTGCATCGTATTGCAGAGGGCCGTCTATTTCAATATCTGGGCGAAGTTCCTTTACCTTTGCGGTGGCTTCTTTTACCTTGTTCACATCTTCGCCTTTACCGCTTTCGCCTGTGCTGTAGCTTAGCATCGCAACCCGAGGCACAATGCCAAAATCACTCGCTGTGTCTGCGCATTGAATTGCAATTTGCGCAAGTTCGTCTGTGGTGGGGTTTGGATTTATGGCGCAATCTCCATAAACAAGTACCTGAGTGGGCAAGCACATAAAAAATACCGAGCTTATTATTGAGGTTCCTTCGCGAGGTTTTATTATAGTTAAGGCTGGGCGAACAGTGTCTGCCGTGGAGTGAATGGCTCCGCTCACAAGCCCTTCTGCATCGCCTGCTTTTACCATCATAGTTCCAACCCAAACGCTGTCTTGCAACATTTTTTTTGCCATTTCCTCGGTCATGCCTTTGCTTTTGCGTAGTTCCACTAATTTGGAAACGTATTTTGTTGCTATGTTATCGGGGTCTATAATTTCCAGTTCCAAAGGCAAGTTCATACAAAGGGTAGCGGCTGTTTTTTCCACATCTGCTCTTTTTGCAAGCAATATGGGAACAGCTATTTGTCTTTGTAGAGCGAGTATGGCTGCACGTACGGTTCTGGGTTCGGAGCCTTCTGGCAAAACAATTCTCGCTTTGAATTTTTGAGCTTTTTTAATGAGGAAATTTCTGAATTCCGGCGGGCTCATTCTGTGTTCGCGTTCTTCTTTGAGTATGAGTTCCCAGGGTTCTTCTTCAATGCCTGCAACAACGGCTTCTTTGCTTGGGTTTTCGCCACCGTGCACAAAGCCGAGGGTTGGCAAATCGCTGTTTTTGCAAGCGGCTCTTAATTCTGCTTCGCCATCTTCGGGTACATTTAAAAATACGCAGCCTGCCATAAAGGCATTGGCGTTTTTATGAAAATGCTCTTCAACGGAAATTTCGCCTATTAAATCGTCAATAGGTTTGTTGCCAGCTTTTGCCACCAAAATCACGCTTGCATCCATAGCAGAAGTGAGCATTTTGTGGAGTTCTCTTTTGTAAAATATTTCTGGTGCAGAAATACCTTCAACTATAACAACGTCGTGCTTGGCAAATACTCTTAAAAACTTATCCACCAAAAGTTCCATAATAACCTGCTCGCAGTCGGATATAAGTGCATTTCTGATTTCTGCAAAAGGCACTCCGCCATCTCCAAAAGGAACGAATTTTGCGACCGTGAGATTTCTTTTGCTCAAGGTTTCTAAAATGCCTGCTGATACGTTTTCCAATGGAACTCCGTTGGACGTTGGCAAAAGAATATAAGCGTGTTTCATTTTTGCTCCTGTGTGCTGGTTGAATCTTGTGTTTTTGTTTTGGTTGAGTCTTGTGTTGTGGAATCAACAGCAGAAGCAGCAGAAATGGCAGAAGTACTAGAACTTTCGGCTTTTTTTTCTGCAAATATCAAGTAAAGTTTGCCATTTAATTCCATTAACATTTTTGAAACCAAGTACTTCAAAGTTTCTATTCTCTGATGTGCAGGCATAGGTTTGTTTTGACATTCAATCATTCCGCAATAGCCTGTGAGCCAAGATGTGTCTGCTTTAAGCGAATTTTTTATGATTTCTTTGCCAGGGATCTCAAGAATATAATCTGCCTTGATTGAAACTTTGCGTTCACCTAAAAAGAACAAAAACCAAGCCCTGACGTGCTCGTCTTTGGCTGTTTGAAAATTTATTATTAAAATTGAAGAATCTGGAACCAGCAAAACCCTTTTGCTTTCGCTTTCCATAAAACTGGCTATTTCCACATTGTTTGCCGTGCCAACATTTATCTCGGCAAAACAAGTACAGGCAAAAAAGAGCAGTGCCACTACAAAGTTTGTAGATTTAGATGAAATGTACAAATTTGGAGTTTCATCTGTGAAAAAGTTTAACATAGCGGTAAAAATAGTAATTTGTTTAGGCCTAGCTCTGCTGTGGCTCTCCTGCTCGGTCTCAAAAAAAATAAAAACCGCAAAAATTCTTAAAAAATGCGAATTCACATTCCAAAGAGCCAACGTAGATTTGGATTCCTTCACCGGAGATTCGCTGAGATTCACTGTGTTTTTAAATGTGAACAATAAAGGAGAAGATTCTCTGTATATTCAAAAGTTAAGCGGAACTATCTATTTGGATTCCATTTTTGAAATTCCCTTTAGCTTGCAAGATTCAAAATGGATTTCGTCTGGGAGGGGGCAAATAAGCTTTTTGGGTGCGGTTCAATTTGACCTATTTAAACTTCCAGCTATAACAAGCTTAAAAAAATTCAGAATGCAGGGAAATGCTTTTGTTGCGCTAAAGCCAGATGAAGAAACGACAGAAATGGGCTTTGACGAAACTCGCGACATTCCGCCGGATTTGGTGGAAAAAATGGTTAAAGAGTTGGCTGTCAAAGCAGCTAGAAAGATACTTGGATTTTAATGCTGAAATCTTTTGGGATAAGCGGCAGAGAATGCGAAGCGGAATTGGAGTTGCTACGCACAGGTTTAGATTTTGGCAAAGTTGACTGGTTTCACGGAGAAGAGAACCCAAATGATTTCAAGGTGATTTATGAGGGGCGAACAAGCGTTTTAATGCACATTTCTGGAAAAAAAATCAAAGGGGTAGAGCATTTGAGCGCGGCAATGCTCTTGTTTTCGGGCTGTTGCTTTAAGCTAAAAGCTCCGCAAGGGGAGTTGCCTCTGCTGGATGGCAGTGCTGCATTGTGGGAAAAGGAATTGGAAAAGGTAGGCGGTATAAAAAACAACAATCTGCCTTTTTGTGAGCTTCCCGAAAAAGAATTCGAAATTAAAATGGATGAGCGTTTTGTGAAATTTCAAAATGCAGATGAAAACTATTTGGAAATAAAATATTCAATAGACAGGTTTGGGCAAAAATTTGGGGCAAATGTCAAAATAAATTCAGCCAAGGATTTGGAAAAAATCCTTTTAGCCAGAACCTATATTTTTGCAGAGGAATTGCCCAGTGCTGGACTTTCAGAAAATTTGCGAGGATGTGGGGTTGTTTTGAGCGAGGGCGGAACCAGCTTGCTTTTTGAAAATGAACCTGCTTTTCATAAAATCCTTGATTTTCTTGGCGATATAACTTTGCGTAAGGGAGTTTTGCCAAAGGGAAAATTTGAAATATTCAACGGTGGGCACGAACTGCACCATAGGGTGTTGGAAAAAATCACTCCCGCCTAATTGCTCTCACAGGCTTCATGCGGCTAGCTTTCCAGGCTGGCAAAATAGTTGCCAACACACAGAGCGCATTGCCAATAACAAAAATTGCCACAACATCCAAAGCCTGAACCTGTACGGGGAAAAATGGCATCATATAAACATCGGCGGGCAATTTTATAAAATGAGTTTTTTCTTGAATAATGCACAACGTAATGCCTGCGATTCCTCCTAGCAGCGAACCGAACACACCGATGAAAGAACCCATACTTACAAACACGCGCATAATTGAGCCTTCTGAAAATCCCATGCTGCGCAAAATACCAATCTCTTTTGTTTTATCCACAACCACCATAATAAGCGAACTTATTATGTTGAAGGCTGCGATTAAAACAATAAGGCAAACAATGGCGGCAACTATGAATTTTTCGTAATTCATCCATTTTAAGAGAGTTTGGTTTTTTGCTTTCCAGTCGCTTGCATAATAGGGATAGCCCAGAAGTTTGCTCGCTTTTTCTGCGTGAATTTCACTTTTCCAGGGATTTTTTACTTTAAACTGGATGCCAGAAACACCATGAATGCCCATCAATTTTTGAAGCTCTCCTATTGCAACATACAGCAGATTGCCATCGTACTCATACATTCCAGTTTCAAAAATCCCAGACACAACAAACTGCCTCATTCTTGGGCCGCCACCTATCACATCGTCTGGTCCCTGAAATGTTTGCAAAACCAAACGTTCTCCAACATTAACTTGCAAACGGTGAGCCAGAATGGAGCCGAGTATAATTGAAGGGCGTTGCGTTGCGCTATGGTCTTCTAAAGGGTCAAGATTAAATCTTCCAGATATTATTTTTGAATGTAAATCTATAACATTTTTTGAGGTTTTAGCATCTATGCCATAAACTACAACTCCGTCATTCACTTTTTTTGAGCTAACTCCAACCTTGTATATTATGAACGGTGAGTAGGCTGTTATATCTTTGTCGTTTTCCATAAGTGCTTTTGCTACGGAATCTGCTTCAAAAATTTGCTCGCCTCGCAAGTTCATAACTTCAAAATGGGCATCTTTGCCTATCATCTGTTTTGTGACTTCTGCCTCAAAGCCATTAACCGCAGAAAGTGCAACTATTAAGGCAAACGTGCCAATGCACACGCCTCCCATGCTGAATAAACTTATCAGCGAAACGAACAAGCTCTTTCGCTGTGCGCCCAAATATCTCCAGGCTATTCTCAATTCAAGCTTAATGTTCAAAATTCTATAACCCTAACACGTATTACTTGTTCAATTTTTTTGAGCGAATCTATTAAACCTTGCGGAACTGTTGATTCCAAATCTATCAAGTTGTAACCGATTTTTCCGTTGCTCTCATTTTTAAAACTTTGGATATTTAGTCCTGCATCGCCAAAAACTTTGGATATTAAAGCTATCATATTTGGCACATCGTTGCTTATCACCACAATGCGGTGTTTCACGCTTGCAGATGGAGTACTACCCGAAGCAGGGAAGTTCACAGAATTGTGAACAATGCCAAATTCCAAATAGTCTTTCAACTGTTCCACTGCCATAGTTGCGCAGTTTTCTTCGGCTTCTTCTGTGCTTGCGCCAAGGTGAGGGAAAGAGATAACCTGTTCGTTTGAGAGGTCCGCTTTGCTTGGAAAATCTGTTATGTAAGCGTTGTTTTTGTTTTTTGCTAAAAAAGCATTTATGCCTGCTTCGCTAACTATGCCATTTCTTGCAAAGTTGAGCAAATAGGAACCGCTATAGTTTGCCAAATTTGTTTCGTTTAGCAAACCTTTTGTGGCAGGCATAAAGGGAACGTGCACGGTTAGAACATCAGCAACGGCTATAACTTCGTCTAGGTTTGACACAACTTTAACTGTATTGTTCAGCATTAACATATTTGCTACGCTAGGGTATGGTTCGTAGGCAATGACTTTCATACCTCGCCCAATGGCTCCGTTTGCAACCAAAACGCCTATTTTGCCAAGCCCTACAACTCCAATGGTCTTGCCTGCAAGCTCGGTGCCAACAAAGGCAGCTTTATTTTTTTCAACAGCCTCGCTTATATCTTTGTCTTCTTTATCTTTTAAGCTGCCTATCCAAGCTAGGGACTTGTGGATGTTTCTGAGCGCAATTCCAAGAGTTGTGAAAACGAGCTCTGCAACAGCATTTGCATTTGCGCCCGGAGTGTTGAACACGCATATGCCTTTTGCACTAGCTTTATCTATTGTTATATTGTTTACGCCAGCCCCTGCACGAGCAACGGCAAGCAAATCGCTTGGAAAAGAATCGGTATCAACCTGAGCACTTCGCACCAAGATAGCCTGAGGGTTATTCTCCGAGTCGCCAACGGAATAATTTTTGCTGAACAATCCCGTTCCCTTTGCAGAAATTTTATTTAGGGTTTTAACCGAATACATAGAATATCTCCTAGATTTATGGGTTAAAGTAGAAAATTCTTCCCTTTCACGGCGGCATAAATTTAAATTCCTTTGTAAACCTCTGCTGAACAGGTACGCCGCCAACAAGAGCAGGGGAGAATTTATATTGCCTAACCGCTGCGAGAGCTTCTGTTTCAAAACCAAAGCCGGCTGGTTCAACAGCGGTAGCAAAGGCCTCGGTAACATTTCCGCTTCTGTCTATAACCATATAAATTTTTGCATAACCAGAAATTTTCTTTTTCTCTGCTCGTGGTGGGTATCTGGCAAAAACTTCTTTGAGCAATTTTGCTTCAACCTCAACTTCTTCTGCGTTGTAAATTGCATTTTCCATTCCGCCGCTACCTATGGCAACTCCGCTTTCGCCTACTCCTGCAAGAGATAAGTCCATAGAAAATCCTTTTATGCCTTTGTTCAAGCTGTTTTGTGCTTGATTTGGTTTAAAGTGATTCTGTTGCGGAATTTCTCTTATGCTCCTTTTTACAATTTCTTTTTTTTGCTCCTTCACCAAAATCTCAACTTCTCGCGGTGCTATTTTGTCTTTTGGATTTGTGTCATAATTTTTTGAGAAAAATATCGCATTCAAAACTGGCACAGCCAAAAAAAATGCTGCATTTATTATAAAAGCGAGCAAAACGATTATAGGGAGTTTAAATAGATTGCCCATAACTGCGTTTTCTCCAACGTGCTCAACCACGGATAAATATGGTTTTCCCCTTTTGCCACTCCCGAAATTCTATCTGCAAACGAATAACCAAAATTATTTATATACTCAACATCTACTCTTGTGCTTTTCCTGAGCCCTGCCTTTTCTTTTGCAATCTCAAGTGCTTTTTCAAACCCGCCTATTTCGTCTATCAAACCGTTTCCTATCGCATCCATACCTATAAACACCCTGCCACCACCAAGCGAATCTGCTTGCTCTTTGCTCATATTTCGGCCGCTTGCAACAACACCTATAAAGCGTGAGTAAAAATCATCCATGTATTCTTGCAAGGCTATGCTGTCTCTCTCTGAAAGTCCGGTATATATACTTTGTGCATCTGCACTTTCGTGTGTTTTAATAGTCTCGTTTTTAATTTTTAGCTTTGCGAGAAGCCCTCTTAAATCTGCCTTGCCTCCATAAATTCCAATGCTGCCCACCACACTGCCAGCTTCTGCAACAATTTTATCTGCAGCACACGCAACGTAATACGCTCCGCTTGCAGCCATATCTCCAATGCTTGCTATAATGGGCATTCCTGCATTTTTCAAGGTTTTAAGAGAATGCCAAAGTTCGTCAGAGGCTATTGCCGAACCACCTGGGGAATTTATGCGCAGAATCAAAGCCTCGTATTCACCTGAATAAGCAACTTCATTGATCACATCTATTAAATTCGCAGTTCCTGCTACGCTTTTTCCAAACAAGGGGTCATTTGAACCATAACCGCCAACTAACATTCCATCTATGTTCAGCACGGCTATTTTCGCCCTTGGCTGCCAAGAAGTTATATGTATTTTATCTTTGGTCAAATACCAGTCTGTTAAAAATGCATCTTCGTCTTCTACGCCTAGCAAAATTTTTGAAACATATTTTGGCACTTCTTCTATATACAGAGTAGTATCTGCCAAGCCGTTGTTTTTTGCAGAAGAGGCGGTTAATTTGGGATTACCTGCTATGCTGTCTAAAAATTCCGGTAAAAGATTTCTTGAACTTGCCAAGGTATCTCTAACAACGCTCCACCATCCGTTCAGTATTCCCTGCAAATTTTCCCTAGATTCGTTGCTCATGGAATCCAAGGTATAAGGTTCGGTTGCGGATTTGTAATTGCCGTGCCTAACCACTTCAATTTTTATGCCTGCCCAGTTCAAAAAGCCTTTGTAGTACAAAACATCGCTTGCAAGCCCTTTGAAATTCACAAAGGTAGAGGGTTGCAAAATTACTTTGTCTGCGGCAGATGCGGCAAATATAACCGCAGGGCGATAGTCGTTTGTGTATGCCGCTATTCTTTTGCCTTTTGCTTTAAGTGAAAGAATACCTCTGCGAATTTCTTGCGAAATGCTAAGGCCCCCGCTGTAATTTGAAAAGTCAAAAACTATTGCATCTGCACTTGATTTTTCAAGGAGAGCAAATGTGTTTCTCAAGGATTCCAAATCGTCTTGCTTTCCGCCAAACAAACTCCATCCATTGCTCTTTTCGTTTATGTTTTCTAATGGAACACGGATAATGTTCACATACCCAAGTGCTTTTCTGTTCAGAGCGGTATGCCCTATAAGGCTGAATTTTCTGAAATTCAGATTATCGCTAAAATTATTTGCGGCAAGCGCAACAGAGCCATTGTAATTTGAGCCAAGTGCAGCAGAGAGCGAAAAGCGAAATTCTCCAGTCTTGTTTGGGTCAATTATAGGAAATTCAAGCCCCAAAGTCATTGCGGAGGCTTCTAGCTCCAGCAATAAATTCTGTTTTGTTTTAGAAAAGAATTTCTTTAATTGCTCATAATTTTTCACTTCCGCACTCCAACTGGTTGTTATTCCTTTGTATGGTCTTATAGAGAGACCTGCGTTTTGCATTCTGCTTTGGTAAAAGCCATATTGCAAGGCTTGTTCGCTCCAAAAACCGAGCGAAACAAAATAAAAGGGTCGCAAAATAAACCCCGGAGACCAAGAAAAAGCAGTTCCTTGCTCACTTGAAATTCTAGTTGCCGAAAACCTGTTGCCAAAAAACAGAGAGCGACTAACATTGAAGTCACTGCCAACAATAGACCACTGGCTTTTATCGTAGCCGTTTTCCCCATTTGTCCAGTCAAAAGAAGCTCCTAGATTATTTCCCCAAAGCCCAAACAGAAAATTGTTATTATTGAGCTGATTTTCTTGAATTTTCTCATAGCTGAAAATCAACCCAGGGCTTCCATAAGCGCTCAACCCCGCCGGATTCCCTTGCATTCCTCCATTTTGAGAAAGCGAAGCGAAGCGATTTTCGCCAGAGACTGCTGCAAAAAGCGGCAAGGCAAGGAAGAAGATTATAAATGGCATAGTTTGTGTAAAATAGAAAGTGCAACGCACGAAGTTTGCATTTATATAAACAGAACAGTAAGAACGCCCATATACAAAACCTTTACCAAATGTCTGTTATACCTATTTGTCTGAACCAGAATTCACAGAATTTACAGGATTTACAGAATAATACAATGATACGTTTTGTAGGGGCGTATTGCTTACGCCCTAAATGTGAAATGAATTGCTATTCACATTCTATCCACCATTGTAGTTTACTACCTGTTTTTGAAAGGTCGGCGGTAATATTACGGTCTTCCGAATTCGCATTTACAGGATAACCATAACGAATATTCCAGCCTTTCGAAAAATTATAATCGTAATTGTCATAGGCATCACAATCAAAAGACGTAACGATGTCACCACCACTACTACTACTACCACTACTACCTCCAGAATAACAACTTGTTCCAGTAATTTTTCCAGACTGCGAAAAGTAATCAAGCCACACTTTGCTGTTGCTGTAATAATCGCCAGATTTTGTCAAAACTGGGACAAGCGTACAACTTTTGTTCGAAATAGTTACAGAAAGACCTTTTGTTGTAAAACCTGTAAGGTTTTCTGGATATAAAATATTACATTCATATCCAGCGTTATTTTCCATACGGCAAAGGCTATTCTTTACCCAGTTCAATAAATACTTATTCTCTATATTTGGCAAATTTAAGGATACCTGCCCGTTTTGGATTTTACCTGCTGGTTTGCTTTCGTACGAGTCATCACCATATATGCGAAGCGTTATATCACCGTTGCCTTTGTATTCACTCCTCCCATCGAGGTATGCCTGCTTTGGCAAATCGGGGAAGCTTGAGCCGCCAACAGAATCGTTGTCTTCGTCACCGCCACCAGAGCAGGAAAATGTGAATGTTAAGGCAAATCCAAGGATTGCCGAGAGTGCGAATTTTGAGAATTGTATTCTCATGTGTTACCTCCGTTTTAAGGGTTGAAAATTGAAATTGGTCGCTGACAAAGGGCGTATGTAATACGCCCCTACATTCTGTAAAATAAGAATAACAGACATTTGGTAAAGATTTTGTATATGGGCGTTCTTTCTGTTCTGGTAATCCTGTGAATTCTGAAAATTCTGGTTCAGACAATAGGGGGGGGGGGGGGGGGGGGATACGAACCTAAAATAGAACCACCAATGCAAGCTATGGCGAGAACAATGTCACTAGGGTTAGACTCTGTGGCAGAGGGTCTGGCAGTGGTGGCTTGTTTTAAGCTGTGGGTCATAGGTCGTGGATAATATAGAAAAATGGTTATTATGCAGATTTATTTGAATCTTACAATTTCCTTGTCGTTTTCGTTCCATTTAAAACTTTCTAGCCCAATATCTTCGTCTATTGCTTCCCAGCGAAGTTCATCGTGAAACTGTTCCCAATTATTCCTCTGTTGTTTATTAGCTTGCTTTAATCTTGGAAAACGCCAAAGCCCAGCACTCATAACCTCGCCCTTGTCGTTTTCCAAAAAAATATGCTCTTTTGAGAACCAAATTTTAACAATTTTCATAGGAATTAACCTCTTTTAAAATTCTCTGCCTTTTTCCAGTGAGCAATAATTATATCCTTATTCTCTTCCACTAAACTTTTTGCCAAACTTATTTCTTGGTCTTTGAAACCTTTATTCTCCAATAATTTTATATTTGGCTCCAATACAAACTTAGCCTTAGCTTTACCCTTACGAATATGGATATGAATGGGTTTATGTTCTTCTGTGAAAACATAGAATCTAAGCCCAAAAATAGAAAATAACGTTGGCATAGTGATAAATATAGTAAATTTGAGGAATTATAAAAAAAGAAGGAGAATAAGATTTTCTATATTTATGCCAATATTAGGGGATTTGTGGACTTTGACACACTGGTAATAGGCGGCGGTCACGCTGGCATTGAAGCGGCAAATGCAGCTTGGAAAATAGGCGTGAAAACCGCGTTGCTCGTTTTTGACAAAAAAAGCATAGGGCGTATGAGTTGCAATCCGGCGATAGGTGGGGTTGGCAAGGGGCAAATGGTGCGCGATATAGATGCTATGGGTGGTTTAATGGGGGTTTTGGCAGACAAGGCGGGGATAATGTTCAGAACTTTGAATTCTAGCAAAGGTCCTGCAGTTTGGGGAAACCGTGCCCAGTGCGATATGAATTTGTATAGCGAAATTGCGCGAAAAACTTTGGAAAGTTTCGAGGGCTTGGAAATAATAGAGGGCGAAGCGGTTTTGCTTGAAAAAAATGAAAAGGGTTGGAAAGTTGGTTTGCGGAGCGACGTGCAAATACAATGCAAATCGGTTATAATCGCAAGCGGAACTTTTTTCAAATCAAAAATGTTCACAGGCTTAGACAAAGTTAGCATTGGTGGCAGAGTGAATGAACTTAGTTCAGATTTACTCCCAGAATCTCTTGGCAAATTGGGCATAAAAACACGCCGACTAAAAACCGGAACCCCAAGCCGCATAGATGCCGCAAGCGTTGATTTTTCCGAGTGCGAAGTTCAAATAGGCGATGCAAATCCTTGGGCATTCAGCAGCAAAACAGATGCAAAAAATTTATGCAATTCCGCAAAGTGCTACCTAACCAGAACCACCAAAGAAACGCACAGAATTTTAGAAGCCGCTTTTGAAAAAAGCCCTCTTTTCACAGGCAAAATCCAAGGGCTTGGTCCTCGCTACTGCCCAAGCATAGAAGACAAAATAAAACGCTTTGCAGACAAAGAAAGCCACCAATTATTTTTAGAACCCGAAACAAAAGAGGCAAACAGAATTTACATAAACGGCTTCAGCTCAAG
>JAITFN010000030.1 GCA_031281345.1 Candidatus Fibrimonadaceae bacterium | reverse complement strand
AAATGCCAAGAACATACTGGAGCTAAAAAATCTCTTGTTGGGGCAGCTGAAGTATATGAAGAAGAATTTGCTGTATTAACCAATTCAAATGGTAAAACGCATATTTATTTGGCTGAAATTGGATTAAATTGTGCGGCACAGGATCCTAAAATTTTTAGCATTAACCATGCTGTTGATTTTGATACTTTGAAACTTGTCGGAAAGTATGACGTTTTGGCAAATTGCGGATGCACTTCATCTTTGGATTTAACTATTGAATCTGTAGGCAATGATATTAAATACCTTGCTTATAGCAACTATGGTGAAGATTTTACTCAGATTTTTCCAGTAAGATATAAAGGCAAGGAGTTAAAACAACCTTAGGGGAAATAAAACTCCTTCATAACCTCGCAAACTTTTCTAAGTTCCTCTTCTGAAATTATATAAGGCGGCATTGTATATACAACATTCAAAAATGGGCGTAGCCACACACCGTGAGACCTTGCGAACTCCTGAATGCCTGAATGATAGCTTTCATTCAATGTCTCTATAACTCCGCAAGCTCCAAACACTCGTGCTTCCTTAACTCCTTTCGCCTCAAATCCTAATAACTCCTCTTTTAATATTTCATTTATGCGAGCGATTTTTCCCAAATAGTTTTCACGCTCAAAAATTTTTAGAGAAGCAAGAGCAGCAGAGCAAGCCAAGGCGTTTCCCATAAAGGTTGGTCCGTGCATAAATGCTTTTTCGTAGCTCTCCCCCAAAAATGAATTGTAAATATTGTCTGTTGCAAGAGTTGCAGAAAGCCCCAAATAACCCGCTGTTAAACCCTTGCCCAAAACCATAATATCTGGTGTTATGCCAGCTTGCTCGCAAGCGAACATCGTTCCCGCACGCCCAAACCCTGTTGCAACCTCATCTGCTATAAGTAGCACGTTATATTGTGAGCATAGTTTTTTCGCACCGCTCAAAAATTCTGGTGGGTAAAAATAGAATCCTCCCGCACCCTGCAAAAGAGGTTCGCAGGCAAAGGCGGCAATTTCATCGCTGTGTTCCTCAAATAGTTTTTCCATTTCTTGCAAAGATGGGTGAATAAAAAATTGTTTTGGCAAAAATCCCTTGAAAAGGTGATGCATACCTTCCTCTGGGTCGCCAATGGACATCACTCCGGTTGTATCACCGTGATAGCCTTTATACAAACTTGCAAATTTGGTTTTGCCGTTAATGCCATTGTTTTTAAAAAACTGCACAGCCATTTTCATAGCGACTTCCATTCCAACCGAACCGGAATCCGCAAAAAACACGTGATTTAACCCCTGCGGAGTTATACGCACAAGTTCTTTTGCCAATTTTTCTGCAGGTTCGTGGGTTAAGCCGCCAAGCATAACGTGCGAGAATTTTTGCATTTGTTCTTCAAGAGCGGAGTTTATTTCTGGGTGGTTATAGCCGTGAATTGCGCACCACCAACTGGAAATGGAATCTATGAGTTTTTGTCCATCTTCCAAATAAATCTTTACACCTTTGGCACCTGCAACCTTTAAAGGCGGCGGCATTGTTTGCATTTGAGCGTAAGGAAACCAGAGATTAGACAAGGGAGTAATATAGAAAAAATTACTATATTCCCATTAGAATGATATCTTTCCTTCACGTGTCAAAAACTTATGATGGCGGCAATGTTGCGCTTTCTAATATCAATTTGAAAATAACCAAAGGCGAGTTTGTGTTTTTGACCGGAGCAAGCGGTGCTGGCAAAACAACGCTTTTGAGAATGATTTATATGGATGAATTTCCAGACAGAGAGGGAAATGGACAGGTTTTGATAGATTTTGGCACTGAGCATTTTGACAGCAAAAAAATATCCCTTGGGCGTATTCAGGCTTTAAGGCGAAAAATAGGAATAGTGTTTCAGGATTTTAAATTGCTTGGCGATAGAACCGTTGCAGAAAATGTTGCTCTTTCGCTTTTGGTTTCCAGTAATCTTTCTCAGGCAGAGATAAAAAAACAGGTTTTGGAAACTCTTAGCGCAGTTGGAATTTTGCAAAAGAAAAATTCTCTGCCAGCAGAACTCTCTGGCGGCGAGCAGCAGAGGGTAGCTATTGCCCGAGCGATGATACACAGCCCATATCTTTTGATTGCAGACGAACCAACCGGTAACCTAGACCCCGAAAATGCGAGCGAGGTTTTTAGGATTTTCCAAAAAATAAATGCAAGCGGAACAGCGGTGATAATGGCAACTCACAACCCGACATTTTATCAAAACACGCCATACAGACATTTGATTATGAAACAAGGAATTTTGCAAAGGGAAATTTTGTGAACTCTCAGCTAGTATTAAAACCAACTTCCCATTTCAATGGCGAAATTAAAGTTCCTGGTTCAAAAAGCATTTCTAATAGGGTATTGTTGATTGGAGCTTTAGCAGAAGGGGAGAGCAAATTCATTGGAATTTTGGAAAGCGAAGATACCAGATATATGAGAGAGGCACTTGAGAAACTGGGCAAAAATTTTTCAAACGAAAAAGTAGAATTATTTTTGGGCAATGCAGGAACGGCTATGCGTTCTTTAACGGCCGCGTTGTGCCTGAAAAACGGAGAATACATTTTGCGTGGCGAACCTAGAATGCATGAGAGACCCATAAAAGATTTGGTTGATGCTTTGAGAACGTTGGGCGCAAATATTGAATATTTGGGAAATGAGGGTTGCCCACCTTTGAAAATAAAAGCGAATGGGTTAAATGGGGGAGTTGTTCATATAAAAGGAAATATATCCAGCCAGTTTTTATCTGCCTTGTTGATTGCCGCTCCATATTGCAGAGAGCCTTTGGAAATAATTGTTGACGGCGAGTTAATATCAAGGCCTTATGTGTATATGACAATTCGTTTGATGGAAAAGTTTGGAATAAAAGTGGATAATAACGACTATAAAAGTTTCAAGGTAGAAAAAGGAGTTTATAAAGCTCAGAATCTTGAAATAGAGGGCGATGCCTCGTCTGCGAGTTATTTTTGGGCGGCAAAGGCAATAACAAAAGGAAATGTAGTTGTGAAAGGTGTTGATAAAAATGGTTTGCAAGGCGATGTGAAATTTTTGGAAGTGTTGGAAAAAATAGGTGAAGACTTAAATGGCATAACCATAGATGCAACTCTTTTTCCAGATGCTGCAATGACAATTTGCCCCATTGCCTGCTATGCAAAAGGCAAAACAAAAATCACAGGCATAGCGAGTTGGAAAGTAAAGGAAACAGATAGAATTTCTGCAATGGCAAACGAACTCCGCAAAGTTGGCGCAGAAGTGATAACCGGAGACGATTTTATAGAAATAACTCCGCCAAAAGAAATTTTGCCTGCGACAATAGAAACATATAACGACCACAGAATGGCGATGTGCTTTAGCTTGCTCTCTTTGAATTCGCCAAATAAAAATGGGGCGGAGATAACAATACTAAATCCAGAATGTGTGAATAAAACTTTTCCGAATTATTTTACAGAATTCAAAAGATTTTCCGCAACCTTGCAATAACCTATACCCAAAATGCAGGGATCCCAAAATTTGTGAGTATAAAGCAGGCCTATGTTTTTTTCTAACCGAGTTTCATCGTATGCATTGCTTTCTGTTGTTCCAGATATATATTGCCGTGCCACCAAATTTGCATTTAAATCTAGTGATGGATCTATGAAATTGCGGCTTATATCTGTTGAATCAAAAACTGGCAACGAATAGCGAAGACCAGCTTCGTAAGATTTATCGTAACTACGATTTGAACTTTCGCTTGTGCTTGTAAAACCAAAAACAGCCTCTAAATTTGAAACCCATCTGGAAAGGCTTATTGGAACGTGTATATAGCTTGTGTCTTCCTCTGAGATATTTTTTTCACTGAATATCTGCATTTTTAAATCTATATTTCCAACCACGTTACCGCCTAGACTTTTATTTATGGTAGAAGACATAATTTTACCCAAAAGTTTTCCTGCATACTTGTCTGCCTTATTACGGTCAAGAAAAGTACCAGAGGTATAGTCTTCAGATATGCAACCAAGAAGCATGCTATAATAGATAAGTCCTGTTGAAGCTTCTATATCGCAGTTTGCCGTTGGTTGCATATTCAACTTAGCAAAGGGACCAGTTACATTCATATAGATTGTGCAATTTTTTTCATTTGAACCCTCATCTGGCATACAAAACGGATAGTTGTTGGAGGCTTGCAAATCTATTATGCCTTGTTTTATGGGCGTATTTCGCCAGTAAAGCCTTAAATGCGATAGGTCAAACATAGTTAAGCCTTTATAGCCAATTTGTCCGTTGCCAACGGCATTTACATCGCCAGATAGCAGAATATTTCTCGTTGTTCCGAGTACAGATATATTCGCAACAAATGAAAAAGCAGCAAGGTTAGAACTTATAGTTGCCGCATCCATTCCAGATGTTTGAAGCTTTATGTTAAGAGTTGTAGGACGACTGGTCATAGCGTGCATTTCGGTTGCATTTGCTCTTTTTTCTCTCGCTAACGATTCCCTAAATTTATTTATGGTTTTAAGCGTTCTGTCTAAATGCATAGGATCTGGCATTAAATCCATATTTTTTTTGTAAGATGCCTTGCTTATTTCAAAATCTCCTGTTATGCTTGAATTTGTTTGAGATTGACCTATTTGAAATGGATAGTGATATGCTGCATTTCCTTTTAAAGTTGCAAAGGCTGTTCCATATTCCGAGCTTTCCATACTATAGGAAATTGAAGGCAGTTCGGCAAAAATTGTTACTCCTGTAGGCTCCAATTTTGTTTTTCCAGATCCATTTTTTATTTTAATCTTATGTTCGTTTAATAAAAATAATGTAAATTGTTCCGTATAAAAAGAGAATTCTTTTAAATTTACGCTATTTAAATCAAATTGTAGCTTAGCTGTTATTTTTTCATCTTGTTCTCCATATATAAAAGCAGAATCTACAGAAACAATGCCTTTTTTAATATGCCCTTCAAATGTAAATGGTATTTTGAAAATTCCCATTTCGTAAAAATTTCTCTTTGTGCTGAAATTTGCCGTTAAGGAATCTAAAATATTTTTTCCCAACGAGCTTTTTACAGATATGCTGATATTTGTATTTTTAACTTCGCCCGCTCCGTTTGGCAAAAACCAGTCGCCAAGCACTCGTACATTTCCAGATATTTTTTGCGAATCTTTGTTCACAAGCCCATCAAATTTCAAGCTCCCTGCATTGTCTATATTGTTTGCCTCATAAGAAACAGAAATTGGCAACTCGCTATTTTGCCCTATATTATCTACATTAAGTTCCAAATTTCCGTTCCACAGGCCTCCAGTTAAAAATATGGGAGCGGAAATTTTTGCAGAATACCCAAAGGCTTCTAATTTCAAATTTGGCAAACTTATAGTACTTGAATCTAAATTTCTAAAGGCTATTTTTGAAAGGGCAAATCCACCTGTCAAACCGGTGTTTTTATCGTATTCCAAATTTCCTTTTGCCATGCCGTTCATAAGAGTTGAGTCTTTGAATATTGCCAAAATAGAAACTATGTCCATTGAAGGAACATTTATGCCAGCTTTCTGAATTTCTAAATTTTTTCTGGTTTCGTTAGGCAATAGTGCTGATAAATGGCCTTCAATTTTTTTTTCGTTTTGCTCTAATTCAAAATTTTTCATTGTCAGATAATCTCCATTCATTTCAATATCTGATTTTGCATTTATTTTATAGTTTTTAATTTCTGTAGATAACGAAACAGAAGCCTCTCCTTTTCTGTTTTCAAAATCTTGTTTTAAGTTTCCGCTTATGAATCCGCTATAGCCTTTTAGCATATCTGGTTCTGCATAAGGCAATTCAAGAGAGTTTAAGTTTTGTAGGCTGAGTTCTATTTTTGGATTAAAAGTTCCATGAACTTCCGCATTGCCTCCATTATATTGATGTAATTTGAATGAGAAAAGTTCCTTTGACCATATAACTTCTCCCGTGAAATCGCTTCTATAGCCTCCGCGTTTTATTGTGCCACGTGGAAAATGAATGCCGTCTGAGTTTAACCATAGATCCACATCAAATTCGTCTGCGGCGGCATAGTAAGCATAGGGAACTTTTGTTTTTAAATTTGCTTTCAGCAAAACCTCCTTAATGGCAAAAGAACCCGTTATAATAGTGGGGCTTTCCAGTTTCACCATTTCTCCAGTCCATTGCACTGCCCAGGGTTCTTTTGGATCAATGTCTGCAGAGAATATTATCACTGGTTCGTTTATATCGTCTATTTTCGCCACAAAGTTTGAACCCGTGCCAGTTGTGAAATTTGCAAAAACAGAATTTCCTTTTTTTGTTACTTTATGGAATTTAGCATCGGCTGGTAAAGTTTCTGGTCCAAGTGTTAAATTTATTCCTTCTATTTCAAGCTCTGCGTTTCCGTCTAAATCTTTGTTGATATTGCCTTTTATTTTTATGCTTTCTCCATTTTTTCCTTTTAGTGAAATTTCGCTTTGCGAAATGCCAGACATATTTCCATAAGCGGTTATGGTAGTATTAAATGCTGGCAGTTGCCAAAATTCTCCAACGATTGTTTGCAGTGATAAATTAAAATCTACCTTGTTGTGCAAAGCATTTATAGATGCATTTGAATTTAAAACTATTTTCCCTATTGCAGGTGCCTCTTTTGGTAATTTGTCTTTTAACCAAATGGACAAATTGGCTACATTAGCATTTATTTCGGCAGATAAATCTTCTAACCTTTTTCTTGGGGCATTTAAGGTTATGGCTATGGAATCGCTTTTTCTGTCGGATATCAAAATTGAGGCATCTGAAAATATTTCACCCCATCTGTAATCCGCATTTAAAAACAAATTTTTTGCAATATAAGTTCCGTTTATGTTGTTAGCTTTTATGTAAAATCTTTTTTGCCGCGCAGATTTTACCGCAACAAGAGAATCTAATTTCCAGTTTCCAATATTTTTAACATCAGCAGCAACTTTGTTCGCTCTTACCAAAATTCTAAACGGTAGCCTTAAATCTGGATGGCCTATGTGTTCCATTTTTGTTTCTGGTTGCTCGTTAGTCGTATCTGGGTTTATGTAAGCATAAACGCTGTCTATGGATATATTAACCAATTCTTTTTTGACACTGAGCATTGGGTATATAATAATTTTTGGGTTTTCAAAAAATAAACTTGTGCTATCAATTACAACTTTTATAGATTTCCATTTCCATTTTAAAATAGATGAGCTTTGAAACTCTTGCGGAATTATTAAAACATTGCCTATTTCTATTGGGTTGGAGAGGAATTTTACCAGTTTTCCCTTTGCTTTTTCATAGCCAATAAACAAGATAATAGGCAGTAGCACTATTAACGAAATCAATAGTAACCTTGCCACAGATTTTACCTTAGTCACTAATTGCTCCCCATTAACGAATACACCTTTGCATACATATAAATTTGCTTTAATAAACTTGCAAACCCATTTGCTCTTGTTGGTGTTAAGCCTATTTGCAAGCCTATTTCTTGAAAAAACTCCGGTTTAGCGGCTAAAATATCGGAGGGTTTTTGATTATTGTAGATTTTTAGTGCTAGTGCGCCCAAACCTCGGCTTAAAAGCGGAGTAGATTCACCTCCTTCTGTGTCTAGGTGAAAAATTAAAATTCCATCTTTGTATTCTGGAACCAAAAACATTTTTGCCGCACACCCCTTCACAATAAATTTATCTTGTTTTAAACTATCGTCCATTCCGCTGTGCTCTTTTGCAATTTTAAGCAAAAATTTCCATTTGTCGTCTGGATTTCCAAAGGCGGAGAAAATACTTCTTATCTCGTTTTGAGATTCTTCTATGGTCATTCTGAGTAAATATAGTAATAATTGGGGAATTTACATTACCCTGCTATCGCAGGGTCTGCCTGCCGTAATTGTTCTTAACAAATACTAAGAAATTTATATGTTACTATGCAAATTATATGGTATTTTCCTCCTCTGTATTCCTGCTTTTGTTCCTGCCTATCGCGATAGCGGTTTACTACAACCCTATTGTCAAGGCTCGTGGCTTCAGAAACGTGTTTCTGCTCCTTGCAAGCCTTGCGTTCTATGCTTGGGGAGAGCCGGTATACGTGTTCGTCATGCTTGCCACCATTGCGGCAAATTGGGCGTTTGCTCTTAAAATAAACAAAATGCGGCTTGCAATGGCAGTTGTTTTGGATATAGGCTTGCTGTTTGTTTACAAATATCTGAATTTTGTAGCAAATAACTTGGGCTTGCCTGCTCCCGGTATTGTTTTGCCAATAGGTATATCCTTTTTCACATTCCAAATGGTCTCTTATATGGTGGATGTCTATAGGGGAAAAGCGCAACCACAGAAAAATGTTTTGAACTGCGCTCTGTACATCAGCTTTTTCCCTCAGTTGATTGCGGGGCCTATCATTCGCTATGCGGATATTGAGTCCCAGATAAATGGCCGAAGGGAAAACTGGGACGATTTCAGCGATGGACTGAAACGCTTCACCATTGGTCTTGGCAAAAAGCTTTTGATAGCCAATAACTGCGCTTTGGCAGCAGATGCCGCATTTGACACCCTTAAAAACGGCGGCGATGTTGGAATGGCTTTTGCCTGGCTTGGGGCGGTTGCATACACATTGCAGATATACTTTGATTTCAGCGGTTATAGCGATATGGCTATCGGGCTGGGGAGGATGTTCGGTTTCAAGTTCTTGGAGAATTTCAATTACCCATACATTTCAAAATCGATAACCGAGTTTTGGCGGAGGTGGCATATTTCATTGAGCGGATGGTTCAAGGATTATGTCTATATCCCATTGGGTGGAAGCCGTGCTGGGAAAATCCGTTTATTCCTTAATTTGTTTGTGGTGTGGATGCTCACCGGAATCTGGCACGGGGCAAACTGGACTTTCATCGCTTGGGGCTTTGGGTATTTTGTGTTTCTAGCACTGGAAAAGTTCATTCTTCCGGTTCAAAAGTTCCCGAAGTTCTTGGCTCATATATATGCTATGCTGATAGTTGTTTTCTTGTGGGTTGTGTTCAGGGCGAATTCTTTGGGCGAGGCTCTTGATTATTGCTCGGTTATGCTGGGACTCAGGCAATCCGATTTTGCCGGCTCGAATTTCTGGTTTTATTTGGGGTCATTGAAGTTCTATTTGCTTTTGGGTGTGCTGTTCTCTTTTCCTGTTGCGCCTTGGCTGAAAAGCAAGTTTAATAACCTTATAGGCGAAATCGCGTATATCTTTCTTTTTCTGCTTTGTTTTATGAGTGTGGTGAAGGGCGGTTATAACCCTTTCATTTATTTCAATTTTTAGGGGATTTTATGAAAAAGATTTTCACCATTTTTGCGCTTGCGGTTATGTTCTTCTTCTGCAGTTCAATTATGCTCAGATTCACGGTCAAGAATTTGCTGGTAGACAATGGGGTGGAGAACAAATGGACTGATATTGTTTTTCTTGATGCGAAAGATCTTTTCGAAAGTGAAAGAGGTGATAGCGATAAAGTATCATTAAGAGATTTCAACGAGGCTGTCAGGGAGAAGTTGCAGCTTAATGCGGAACAAAAAATCTTTAATTCTACGGATTTTAATTCTATGAGCAACAATTTTTATTCAAGAATAAAAAAGAAAATAAATTTCTATACCAATGGATTTCTGGTATTTAACAAGGTTATTGTAAGTTTCTCTAATTATATTTTTAGCGATATGGTTTTGCCTGAGATTTTACCTAATAGGGTAATAGATTTAGGCGATGGTTATTTAGTGGAACCTTATCCAAAAGATTCCATTAAGAACATAGATGCTTTTGTGCAAAAAGTAGGGTATTTCAAGCATATTTTGGATTCCATTGGTATTCCGCTTGTATATGCGCAGTATCCGGGCGTTATTTGCAGTGATGATGAAGTTTCAAAAAACGGCAAAGACTTCACAAATCAGACAGTATCGGAGCTTATGGAAAAGCTATCGCAAATCGGATTGCCTGTCATTGATTTGACAAAGGAATGTCGCAAATCTTTTTTCTACAAAACTGACCACCATTGGCAGGCGAAAACTTCTATTTGGGCGGGGCAAGAAATAAGCAAAAAACTGAACGAGCTTTATGGTTTTGATTTGAATGTGGAATTATTGGACACAAATAATTTCTCAGAAAAACTAGTCGGCAAATGGCTTGGTTCAGTTGGAAAAAAAGTTATTCCCTTGTATGAGAAAGAGAACTTTTACATATACAGCCCGAAATATGCAACGGATATAAATTGGATCTTGTTTCATTACAAACTGTTCCAAAGTAGCGGAAGTTTTGACAGCCTTTACCATTTTGTTTCAGATACGATAGAAAATAGTGGAGTATATTCAGTTGCTTATCCAGCTCTTAGTTTTTCGCAAAACAATAATTTGCCGGATGGAAAGAAAATTCTGCTAATTGGCGATTCTTATAACCAGCCTCTGAGCAAATTTTTGGCTCTTGTTTTTAAAGAAGTCAATTTTATTTGTAAGCGTTCAAGTTTGTTAGACGATTATCTGGCAAATAAACCCGATGTTGTGGTGTTGGGTTTTTCAAAATGGGGTCTTATAGGGGCCCCAGAAACTTTGATTTTCTGAGATAAGGCTATTAATTTTCTACCTTTTCCTTATGTCCATAATATACACGCTAACCGATGAATCGCCTAGACTTGCAACCGAAAGCCTGCTGCCAATAGCTAAGTTTTTTGCAAATGCAGCAGGTATTGAAATAGAAACAAAAGATATATCACTTGCCGCTCGCATTTTGGCAGCTTTTAACCTTGTGCCAGACGACCTTGCATATTTGGGCAAATTGACAAAAGAACCTGATGCAAACATAATAAAACTTCCCAATATTTCTGCGAGTTTGCCGCAAATGAAAGCGGCTATTGACGAAATCAAAAGCAAAGGCTATAAAATTCCAAATTATCCCGAAAATCCGCGTAACGAAGAAGAACAAAAAATAAAGGCAATTTACGATAAAGTTAAGGGGTCTGCTGTAAATCCTGTGCTGAGGCAAGGCAATTCAGACCGGCGCGCCCCGCTTTCTGTTAAGCAATACGCAAAGGCACACCCACATTCAATGGGGGAGTGGAAAAGCGATTTTAAAACCAAAGTTGTCTCAATGCCAAGCGGGGATTTTTATGAAAGTGAGAAATCCATAACTTTAAGTGAGAATACCTCTTTTTCAATTGAATTCATAAATGAAAAAAGCGAGCGTACAACTTTAAAAAAATCCGCACCGCTTTTAGATGGTGAAATTTTAGATGCCTCTGTGCTTAAAATAAAGAAACTGGAAAGTTTTTTTGAACAGGAATACGAGCGGGCAAAAAAAGAAGAAATGGTGGTTTCTGTTCATTTAAAAGCGACTATGATGAAAGTTAGCGACCCCGTGATTTTTGGTGTTGCTTTCAAAACTCTTTTTAAATCGCTTTTCAATAAATTTTCAAAGGAATTCGAAGAACTTGGCATAGACCCAAACAATGGGCTTTTGGATTTGAGAAAAAAAATTGCAGGGAATCCAAAAGAGGCAGAGATTGAAAATGAAATTCAAAATGTGCTGAAAGATACTCCAAAGCTATCTATGGACTTCGGTAGCCCAAACGATATAATAGTAGATGCCTCAATGCCAGCTCTTATTCGCCGCGCTCCACAAAACGAAATAGCCCTTATTCCAGACCGCTCTTATGCAGGTGTTTATTCTGCTGCAATAGATTTTTGCAAAAAGAACGGAGCTTGCAATCCGGCAACTATGGGCAGTGTTTCTAATGTGGGTTTAATGGCAGATTCCGCAGAAGAATACGGCAGCCACGATAAAACTTTTATTGCAAAAGAAAAAGGAATTATGCAAGCTCTTGATGCAAATGGCAATGTTCTTTTGGAACAAAATGTTGAGCAAGGCGATATTTTTAGAATGTGCCAAACAAAAAATATTCCGATTCGCAACTGGGTTCATTTGGCGGTGGAAAGGGCACGTGCTACGCAAAGCCCCGTTGTTTTTTGGTTAGACCCAAACCGTGCGCACGATAGAGAAATAGAAAAAATCGTTAAAGACGAACTTTCGAAAATAGATTTAAGCGGTTTAGAAATAAGCGTAAAAAATCCACTTGATGCAACTCTATTTTCTATGCAAAGAGCAAAAAAAGGTTTGGATGCAATTTCTGCAACGGGCAATGTTTTGCGTGATTATTTAACGGATTTATTCCCAATTTTGGAACTCGGAACATCTGCGAAAATGCTCTCCATAGTTCCGCTTTTGGCAGGCGGCAAAATTTTTGAAACAGGTGCGGGTGGCTCTGCGCCCAAGCAAGTTGAGCAACTTGTGAAAGAGAATTATCTGCGTTGGGATTCTCTTGGGGAATATTTTGCGCTTGCGGAATCACTTGATTTTTACGCAAAACAAACAAAGAGCAAAAAAGCAGAAATTCTTGCAAAAACATTGGACAAAGCAAACGGAAATATTCTGGAATTCAACCGCGTTCCGGCTCGCAAACTTGGCGAGTTGGATAACAGAGGTTCGCATTTTTATTTAGCTCTTTACTGGGCCGTGGAACTTGCTAAACAAAACGAAGATTTGGAACTAAAAACCAAATTTGAACCCATTGCAAAGCATTTAAGCGAAAATGAGCAAAAAATAGTTGTAAAACTTGCTGCGGAACAAGGAAAACCCGTTGATATTGGCGGCTATTATTTGCCAGATGCGGAGAAGCTATCCAAGGTGATGGCTAATGCGTTCTCGCTATAATCAAGGCGGCGATGTTTTTTAATGTTTCTGTGTTTTTATTTTTCAAGTTTTCTAAATGTTTCAGCGATTTATTGTAAAGCTCCAGTGCTTTTTGTTTTGAAGCCGCGAGTCCCAAAACTGCGGGGTAGGTAGCTTTTCCATTTTTTAAATCTGAGCCTACATCTTTGCCAAGCTCCTCTGTTGAACTTTCTATATCTAAAATATCGTCTATTATCTGAAAAACAAGACCTATTCCTTTTCCGAATTCACGTATGCAAGACAATTCTTTTTTAGTAGCACGTGCAAGGAGTGCACCTATTACCAGAGAAGCCTCTATTAAAGCTGCAGTTTTGTGGTAATGGATATAATCCACAGTTGCCAAATCAACTGGTTTCCCTTCCGATTCGGTATCTATAACCTGCCCGCCAATCATTCCTTTTGTGCCAAGCGAATGCGCAAGTTCTTTAACAACAGCAACGTTTTTTGTTTGAGCTATTAATTCAAAAGCATAAATGCATAGTGCATCTCCGGCCAAAACCGCAGTTGCCTCTCCATAAACTTTGTGAGTTGTGGGTTTTCCGCGTCTAAAATCATCATCGTCCATGCAGGGCAAATCGTCGTGTATCAAAGAAAAGGTGTGCAGCATTTCTAAAGCAGACATTGCCAAATTGATGGACTCAGACTGTTTTCCGCCAAAAAGTTCATAAGAAGCTTGTGCGAGAGCAGGCCTAAGCCTTTTGCCGCCAGCTAACAAGGCATAACGCATTGCGGAATGCAAAGTGGATGGAATCTCTTTTTCTTTAGGGATATATTTTTTTAAACACTTTTCTGTTAGCTTTCCGGCTTTTTTTAAATAAGCCTCTGCCTTTTTTGCCCTGCCTAACATATTATCCATAATCTACTCTTCCCTTGCTTTAACATAAGCACTGCCCAAATCTTCATCGTCTCGCCTTGTCTCTTCTGCTTTTAAATAAGCTTGGTCTATTGTGGGCTTAGGGTTTGCATGCTTTGTGATTTCCTTTCGCAAGTAAATGTTAAAAACCAATATGCCTATTATTACCACAACAAAAGGCAAAAAAATGAAGAAAATTATCAGAGCCATGCTAATCCCAGATGTCGTCTAGGCCCCCATTGCATTTATCCCACGTGCGTTCATTTTTGCTCATAATGTTCAAAAGGTGGTTATAAACATCTGTGTTGGTAAAACCTTTCCAAACACGTCTTTCTACGGTTTCTCCGGTTTCATTGTCTATAACTCTCAGCACATCAAAATATTTTGGGTTGTCTTTGTATTCGGTCACTATCACTTTGGAAAGTGCCCCGTCTAAGATTTTTTTCACAAATCTTATTATTGAGCTGTTGAATTCGTTTTCGTTGTCTTGCAGAGTTTGAAAATCTCTGAAAGGCCTTCCGTAGTGCAACCAATATCTGAGAGTTAGTGCTATTGTCACCTCGCGAATTGCAGAGCGGAATGCAAATTTATCTTCTAATTTACCGCCATACCAAGAAACAGAAGTCAATGGATTATCTTTGTTTGGTTCTATGCGGGTTCCTTGGCCAGGCGTTACCGCTTTTATTTTTAAAGGCAACCTGCCTAAAAGCTGCCAAGCCTTTGTGTATATAATGCAAAGGCGAACAAAGGGGCTTTCGTGTTCGGTGGTTTGCCTGTAAAAGGCTCCAAAGCAACGCTGATAAAAACTCTCTTGGTCAAAAACTTGGTCGCTTGCGCGGCTTTCGGTTATTTTTGAATCTAAAAGGAGCATGGTTTTGGAAAGTTCTGGACGCATGCGAACTTCCAATTTGCGTGTACGGGTTTTTGGTCTAACACCTTCTTTGTATATGTAATAAAAACCCTCTGCTTGCATTTTTTGCCAAATAAAGAATTGCAAATCGTCTGCTGCGCGCAAATGATAGCTGAACACCGGATTTTGGCGGTTGTTTGCCATAGTCACAAGCCTTACAAAATTTCCTGATTCGTGTTCTTCGGTTTCTGAAGGATATGGAATAACTACTTTTACCAAAACAAGCGGATTAACCGGCTCATCTTCTCTGCTTGCATATTGCTCGTAAGTGAAAAGGCTTTGCGCTCCGTTTATTATTTTTGGGTGGTCTATATATAAATGCCATTTTTCGCCATCGTGCTTTGGGCGTTGAGATTGCAAATCATCTCCGGTTAAAGTCATTCCGTTGTGTAAAAATGGGAATTCTTCTATGGTTCCGTTTTTTTTCATACCGAGGAATGCATCTAAAAGGCTTGCGTTGGTGTAAGTTTGGCTACCTAAATATGTGCGTATGTTGGAGCTAACTATCATCATATTGTGTTTTGCCTTGTGCCTGCGGCCAAGTTCCAAATGATAGTCGTAAATTTCTTGTATAGGAACAAAGCCAACAAAAAGCTCGCCTCTTTTGCTTTTTATTTTGAGCGGTTCGCTTTCCAAAGAGAGTTTTAAAACTGCATCTTCGGTTTCGTGTTCGTCTAAGTCGTCAAATTCTGCGGTGATATCGGCTATAATGCTCAGTTCCACTTGCCAAGCTTTTAATCTTGCGCGTAAATTGCGGAGCGTGCGCCTCATTTCGTGGTCGCTTATGTCTTTGCCAGCATCTGTGCGCATTATGGTGATTTCTAGCTTTTGTTCATTGTCTTCGTCTTCGGTTTCTACATCTGGTTCCAAGTCTGATGTGTCAACGTTGGCTGCGTGCCAAGTGGGGACTTCTTCTCTTATTGCCAAGAAAAACGGATTTGTTGGATTTGCAGAGCGGAGTAGCACATCGCCTAGGTTTTTTAAATCTGAGGATAGGTAAGAAAGAGAAGTTTCTATGCTATTTTCTTCGTCTAAAAATATAAAAAGCTCTAAAATTTTATTTGTATATTGAAAAGCGTGGAAGCAGCCTCTTTGCTGGTTTAGGTAATGGAGTGCCTTCTTTTTTTCCAAAGGTACTCTCTTGTCCAAACTGCGATATTTGGCTATAAAATCCAATCGTCTGTCAAATGCTCTATTCCATTCCATAAAAATCTCCGAAATCTTTGCGGATAAATATAGAAAAATAAAAAAGAGAACTTTTAGCGTTTTTGAGTTTTTTTAGTGATATTCATCACGTTTTATGAAATTTCAGTAAAAAAATCTGCTAAACCCACCCAGTCTTCATTTTCTTGCAATTTCAGCACATTTTGGGCATTTTTAACAAAAGGCTCATATTTGGATAACTCGTCTAAGATGCTGAAATACTTAGAGTTAGCTATGCCAATATTACCTTGGTAGAGATTATTTGCTATGTCTTTAATAGCTAAGTCCAAAGCCATAATTGTATGTACCCCATTTGCGGGGAAGTTTGCCTGTAAAATTATATGGGGAGCCAAATAGTACCTCGGCAATGCCTGCGCCTTCGCTGCCCGGAAGCCAAGCTACCACAAAAGCATCGCTGTCGTTAATAAGCGTTGTTTCCATTGCACGGCCGCTTATGAATACTGTGATTATTTTTTTGCCAGGGTTTTGGCTTTTCAATGTAGCGAGGTTATTATCCTGAAACGTTAGGCTTTGAAGGTCGCCGTGCCACTCGGCATAAGGTTTTTCTCCAGTGACATAAACTATAACTTGGGCATTGCTCGCATTATCAACTGTGGAGTTTGCCACAACTTTGTTGAATCCATCTTTTATGCTTGTTGCTCCTTGTACGTTATCTCTGGTATTGGTCCACCCGTAGCAAGTTTGATTTTGCCAACCGCCGTCACAGCCATTGCCTGTCCAACCACCGCACTGATAACCGGTATTGGTTGCGTGGCTGCCCGTTACAAAAACTTTATCGGTTTTGGAAATTGGCAATGCATAGTTATTTTTTAACAATACTAAACTTTTGCGCACAGCTTCTCTTGCAATGTCTCTATGAGCCGCAGAGCCAATATCACCATAAGTATTTTTAACTGTATTGCTAATGCCTGCTGGATTATCCATTCTGCCAGCGCGGAATTTTGCCCTTAAAATACGGCGCACTGCATCGTCTATGCGTGCCCCAGAAACCTGCCCATTATTTACCAAGGTAGTTAAAAAGTTAATAAAAGACGTATGGGAGCCAGGTTCCATTGCAAGGTCAACGCCTGCATTGATGGCTTTTCGTACAGCATCGCTGGTTAATGCTGGTGCACAATTAGGATTAGTGTAGTCACACTCGGTAAATCCAGGCTGGTTGGAATTGGCAATTCCTTGCCAATCGCTTATTACATATCCGTCAAAGCCAAGTTCTGTTTTTAGCCAGCCAGTTATACGCAGGGAATCTATGTGTTGATGAACGTTGTTAATTTGATTAAAAGAAGCCATAACGCTCAAAACACCCTGCTCCACAGCGGCTTCATAGCCTGGAAAATGAATTTTGCGAATATCTGTATCGCTTGCAGTCACGTTCCCGCGATCTTTGCTCACCCCGCCATCTGCCAAATAATGCTTAGCGGTTGCGATAACTCTCCAAGGGGCATTATATTTTGCGCCTTGATAACCTCTTATGCAAGCCGCTCCCATTTCAACTGCAAGTTCTGCCGTTGAACCAAAACCTTCGTAAGTTCTGCCCCATTTGTCATCTTGTGGAACGGAAATTGCAGGGCCAAAAATCAAATCCACATTTCCTACCCAAGATTCTTGCGCAGTTACTTCGCAAGCTCTGCGAACAAGAGCGGAATCACGTGTTGCACCCATTCCAATATTGTGAGGGAATATGGTTGCACCGTTAATTGCTGCTGCGCCGTGCATCATATCTTTGCCATAAGTGACAGGGATTTTTGGGCTTGCGGAATTTATAGCGGTGTTCATTGAACTTAGCACGGTATTGGAATAACTATCTCCACCTTGCAAAACCGAACCGTAAAAATTTCCGCCCGAACCAAAAGAAGTACCTACTTGGGCTTGTGTCATTTGGTAAATTTTTTTATTCAAATCCATAAGCTTCATCACACTATCAATTTTCGCTTCCAGCGGGTCGCGCTCCAAAACAACTGTACCCACATTTTCGTCAAAACTGGAAAACTCAACTTCTTTTGGCAAGTATCCTGCTTTGCGAACAATCAGTTGAACTTCGTCTCCATTAGTGGTGATGGTTTTGGATAGAACGGGAGATTTTGAATTTTGAGTTTTGTACTTGGGATTTAGTGTGCCACCTTTGTGGTAAAGGGTACCTAGTTTGAAGTTTTTGCCAGATTCGGTTTTGCCAACGAGAACGTAAACACCTTGGGGCAGGTTGTTCAAGGAATTGCAGGTTTTTCCCTTCAAATCCGTTACAATGTAACTTGTAAATTGAGTGGGTAGAACTGTTTGCGGTTTTATTACTCCAGTTGGGGTAGAGTCTGGTGGAATTGGAACAACAGGGGTTTCGCCAGGGGCATCTTTGCCCTGCAAAAGCGTAAATTTGCCGTCTTTATCGCTTAATGTACGAGCATAAGCAATTAAGTTATCATTCACTTTTAGCAGAACAACTGCATCTTTAATAGGGTCTCCGCTTTCGCCTAGTGCCTTAACTGTGCCAGTTAAATTCAAGGGAACGGCAAAAACTGCCGTTGCAAGAAAAAACGCAAAGGGTAAGATTCTATATATCATTACTGTAAAATAGAAAATAATTTGCTCTCTGCAACCGAGCCGCTAAATGCGCTCACAACAAAGGTTCCTTTGAAATTTCCTGCATTCCATTTGGTTTCTCTTGAATTTGAGCTAAAGAGAAGTTTTCCTTGCAAATTGTGAACTCTCCAAACTACATCTTTTTGAGAAGACATATAAAGAATGCCTCCTCTTTGATTTATTTGAATACCGAGTTGCGTATTAGCTTTTACAATAATTGGATCCGGACCTGGTTCCGGTTCTTCTTCTGGAAGAATGGGATTATCTATTCTGTGCGAAAGAGAGGATATTGCAATTAAATACCAAGCATTGTGTGGTAGCCATTGCTCTATCCAGCGCCAAGCTCTCCAAGATTCGTTATCATAGCCATCTGGAGACCATTCCAAATCGCTTTCGTTTCCTCTTTTGGCGGTTATTCCATTACAAATTCCGCCTTTAATGTTGGGTTTTGGTTTTGATGAATTGTATTGTGGATAATTTGTTTTTCCAAAACCATACATCATAGTAATTGCAAAAGGATTTTTGCCAAGTATCCAGTCTAGTTGTGCGGAAGCCATGCCAAACAAGGTATCTGCCCAATATTTACCGCTTGGGTCTGCTGGTTGTGCGCCCATTATAAATGCCGCAGCAAGGGAAGCTATGCGGGCGTTTTCTCCTTGCCACCAGTAGCCTGTTTCGTTATCGTGAGGCATAAAGAACTTTGCATTGTGTGGAGTGGAAGGTTGTTGATTTGATTGTTCGCCGTAAATTTCAAAGGAATAAAGAGAAAAACCACCATATTCATATCCGCGTTCTACGCCAAACATTCTCACGAATTTTGCATTAGTGGCTGTAAAAGTGTGTTCTTTAACGCCTGAACTTGTGTTATTGGTGATGTTTGCAACTGTAGTCCAACTGGTTCCGTTTGTAGAAACTTCAATTTTATAAGATTTTCCATACGAGGTTTCCCAATTGAGAATAACTTTGTTCACTTTATAAGTATCGCCTAAATTTATGGCTATCCATTGATTATCATTTTCAGCACCACTTTGGTAGCTTGACCAGCGAGTTGTGGAATTGCCATCAATTGCCATGTTTGGTGTATAGCTTCCTTCCGAGCGCGAAGCCTCTGCTGTGCCACTACGAGCGAGATCTATTTCGCCTGGGTTTGAACTAGACGAAGCATCTCCATACATTTTGGCGTATTCAAATGGGTTTGGTCTTTCGTAAGTAATTTTAGAATACCATTGCAAATTTTTCTTTATTGCGTTTCGTATAGCTTGCTTGTTTTCTGGTTGGCATATTTCTATGAAACGCGCAAGTGCCACTACGGGTAATCCTTCGTCTGCGGCGTGATAAAATTGTCGTTGGTATTTTCCGGTATTGCCACTGGTTTTGTAAAACCAGCCTTCATCGGATTGACGGCTTAAAAGAGATTGCGCTCTGCTGTTTGCATCTGTTTTATAAGTAGCATCTTCCGTGGCATTGTAGAGTTCGGTTGCGGCAAGGAGTGCGGAATAATCGTCTATGATGTTTTCTACGCCGTTGGATAGATAAGAGATGTTGTTTGTTTTGAGATTGGCATAAGCACGTTTTGCTCCAGCTAAATATTGAGCAGAAGAACTATCTCCGCTAACATTCATTTTACTTGCACGTGCAAGAGCTGCTATGGAAACTCCGCCACCCCCACGAAACGAAGACTGAAACTTGCCATCACGGTCTCCGTCTTCTCCATACCAATTGCAAATTTCACGGGAATATCCGTTTTGCCCCCAGTTGTCGAATACGGATATGTAAAAGTAATTATCCTTTGAGAGTGCGCGCAAAAGATAGTCTGTGCCCCAAGCAGCCTCTGCTATTGCCGAAGAACCAAAAGTTCCTGGTTGCATTTCATTTGCGTGCAACAAGGCATAAGAAACAAGCGGAATTTGCTGGGGATTAAAATAATTAGCATAAGACAAATGGGAAATATGCTTGCCTTCGTCTCCGGCAGCATCGTTCCAGCCACCATACATATTGTGATATTCACTTTTTCCGTAAACCTTTAAATTCTTGTCTCCTTCTGATGTATTTCTCATTCCGTTGAAAAAGCTCACTTGGAAAGCTCCGGTTTTTGTTTGCAGAATTTTTTTCCCTATTTCAAATTGTGGAGATTCTTTGGAACCAACTTTTAACCTATAAGTCCCTGTTTGTTCAAAATTGCTAAAATCTGCCACCTTGAAATTGCGACCTCCCCAGCCACCAACAGAAGTTTGCGCTCCAAGGTTTATTTCTAGCACCGTGGTGCCTTGCGAATTCACCAATGAGGCTTTGCTATCTGAAATGGCACCAGTATGCTGTATAATGGCACGTTTGGGCCCGCTTTGCTCGTAGCCCACTTCATTGACGAGAATATCTTGGGCAAAAGCAGTTGAAACAGCGCAAACTGTAAGGAAAATAGCGAGAAAAATAGAGTAGTAGCGCATAATTCAAATATAGAAAAATTTTTCTACATTTAACGCATGCTACCTAAAAATTTTATTGCACTGGATTTAGAAACCACTGGCTTAGATGCCGAAAAGGACGAAATTATAAATATAGCCCTCGTTCACTTTGAAAATGGCAGCATTGCTAGTAGTATTGATTTTTTGGTGAAACCGCAAAAAGAGGTTCCCGCCTTTGTTTATTATTTAACAGGCATTGCGCAAAACGAAATTAACGAGGCAAAGCCGTTCAAAGAAATAGCTCCACAAATTTTGGAATTCATAAATGGTTTGCCTATTGTAGCGCACAATGCCTCTTTTGATTCAAAAATTTTTATGCTTGCCCTTAGCAGGAACGGGCTTAAAAACAAGGAATTTGTTTTTTGGGATTCCCTTGCCATAGCTCAAGCGGCTTGGACTTTTGAAAGCCATAAGTTGGTAAATTTGATAAAACAGCTAAACATAGAGGTTTCTGCCTCGCACCGTGCCTTGCCAGATGCAGAGGCTTGCGGAAAAGTTTTTTTGCTTGGGCTAGAAGAGCTGGAAAAAAACAGCAGCACTACTAAAGAGAATTTAAAGAAAATGGCAACCGGCACTGCCTACGAACCATTGTTTTAGGAGAATTTATGGAATACAACGAATTTGTTACAGAAATTTTAAGCGCAAACAGCCATTCAAAACAGCAAATTGCCTTTGTGGAATGTGAGAGCGAATTTGAATACTTAACCCCAGCCGTAGAGCACACAAAGCAAACAAAGGAAAAAATTTTAATAACAATCTCAAAAAAAAACTTGCAAAAATTGCCGCCTATAGATGACGATGTTCTCTCTGCAATACTAAAAGAACGCTTTAGCTATATGTGCCCCCGCAAATATCACAACTGCCTGCGCGATGCGGAACTTTATTTAACACCCGAAGAACGCATAGCTTTCTTTGCCATAATAACTTGGATAGAGAAAACAAAAACCGGAGATTTAAACGAGGTTTTGCACTATAATCGTAATCCCATTTTGTGGAAAAAAATAGCCTGCGAAGCACCTTCTTGCCTTGGAGAGAAATGCGAGTATTTTTCAAAATGTTATTTTCAAAATGCAAAAAAAGCAGCAGAAAATTCCAATTTGCTCATTGTGCCGCATCACTTGTTTTTGCAAGATATGCAAACGGATTTTGCGCTTTTGCCGCACTGTGAAAAAATAATTTTTGATGATGCCAGCAAAATCCCTCAAGAGAGCAAAAAAGTCTTTGGGCGAAATTTGCATTTTTATGTTTTGAAAAATTCCATAAAACAAAATATATGGTGCAAAAAATGGGAAGAAGCCACCATAGAAAGCGAAAAATTATTTTTGAACCTGTTGAAAGAAATTCAAAGTTATTGCAACAAAGAGAAAAAACGCAGAATGGTTTATAGCAAAAATTTTTCAAGCGAAACGGGTATTTCTTCGGAGCCTTTTCAAAATTCATTAAAAGCACTGCTAGAAATAATAGATAAAGCCAGCGCAGAATTTTATGCTGAAAATGATTTGAACAAAGCAAAAGACTGTATGCAGTTCGCCTCTGACATAAGAAAAATATCAAGCGATATTTCTTTCTTTTTTGCCGCTTCTCATAGCGAATTTGTTTATTGGATAGAAAATAGTTCTAATCCTCATCAGGTGAATTTTCGTGCAGAACCTATAAATATCTCTGCCAAATGGAAACCTCTTTATCCAACGCTTAAATCTGCATTGTTTGCTTCCGATACTCTTAGCATAAATGGGCAGTTTGAATATTTAATAAATCGTTTTGCATTGTTTGGAAAAAATCCCAAAACAAAAGTTTTTGACTCTAAAACTCCCAAAGAACCTCCACAGGTTTTTGCCGCAGATTTTTTGCCCAAACCAACCGACGAAAAATTCGCAGAAGAATTGACGAAAACTTTGTGCGAAATTATTTCCAAAAACAGTGGCAATACCCTCATTTTCACCGACAATTCATCAATTTCAAAATTGCAGACAGAGGTGAGAAAAGACGAAACTTTAAAGAACAAAATCTGTTTTTTTCAAGGCACAGACGGCAACTTCTTTAACTTGGCAGGCTTTTTTCAAAAAGAGGCAGGCAGCGTTTTAGCTGGTACCCCAGACGAATTAAAATCATTAGAAGAAATTGAACTCCCTGAAAACACCCTTGTGGTAATTTCACGACTTCCATTCCCAGACATTAAAGAACCTGTGCTCGCAAAGCAAATGGAAATTTTAAAAGAGCAGAACAAAAATGGTTTTACGCTTATGACATTCCCAGAAACCGCCCTCATTCTCAGAAAGGCTTATGCTGCAATTTTGCATTCAAATAAAAAACAAACCCTGCTTTTGCTAGACCCACGCATTGCAAGCGAGCAGTATGGCATAAAAGTACAAAAGCTTTTCCCGAATTTCAAAATTCTAAGCCATAGGGTATTTTCAACGAGTTTTTTACCTCTTTCTTAGCTTAATTTGCTCAACACGCAAATCGCTTGGCGTTTTGCCGTGTAAAAGTTTTTCCACAACAGGAGCGAGTTCAAATTCCTTGCCCGCGGTTATTAAATAAAAAGTTTCAAATTTCGGAGCATTGTCCAGTTCATAGGCGTTTTCCAAAGAAATAATTTTCCCCGCTTCAAGGCTCGCTGCTTTGCCATTTTTGCCTGCGAGATGTACGGTTAAAGTTCCGTTACCGTCTAAACTGAACAAGGCTCCATAAGGTTCCAGAGCGATATAGCGAATTTGCAGCAAATCACCTGCTTTTGCCTCGCTGTTATCCGTTAATTGCTCAGTTTGTTCAGCTGTTTTGCGCCAAATTTCCAAACCCGTTTTTAAACCCTTTACCCTTGTGCCGTCTTCGTATATATCTTTGCCCGAGAGCATAGCAATAAATGCACTTGCGCATAGCAAAAATATAGCCGCTAATCGCAAAGGCACATTGGAAAGCACGGTGAATTTGCGTTTATATGGATATTTTGCAAGCAATTCTTCGTTGCTGTTTTTTAGGCGTTCAATTTGCAAACGAAGTTCATCGTTTTCCAAATTTTTCAAAGCCTGCATCTCGGCTTCGGGGAGTTCCCCAAGCAGGTAGCGTTCAATTTTCCAGTCTGGCACAGTCATAGAGCCTCCAATTCAATTAGGGTTGTTTTTAAAGAGCGAAGCCTTTTGCGAACTCCCGGAACAGACATTTTAACTTCTGCGGCAACCTCTTCTAAAGTCATTTTATCTATATAGTGCAAAACCGCTATGGTTCTGCTGCTATCTGGGTGCCTTTTGAAGAGACGGTTTAAAATATCTCTGTTTCCAATTTTGCTTTCCACATCTTCGGCACAGGCTATATGCACAAGCATATCGTTTGCGCTTATGTTTTCGCCTCTGCGTTTTTTGTTCCTTATGTGGTTGAGGCACATATTTGTTGCCATTCGCCACAGCAGGCTAGACGGGAATTCGGTATTCAGAGAGTTTCGCTTTTCCCAAACCTTGATAAAAACCTCTTGGGCAATATCTGCCGCAGCGTTTTCATCGCCGAGCAACTTGCAACACCGCCTTAGCACCATCGGTGCATAGCGAGTGTAAAACTGCTCCGCATTAAGATTTTGGTTCATATTACTTAAACACCTTAATTGAATGAAAGTGACACTTGAATTTAAAAAATATTTTCTACCTTATACCCATGCAAATAAGGGAATACCCAAACGACCAAGAATATAAAGAAATGCTCGCTCAAAAACCAAGCGGTGCAAACCTCATTATTCCCGTTGGCGTGCAAATTTTAGCAGATACCGAAACCCCTGTTAGCGTTCTTTCCAAGTTTATAGACGAAAGTTCGCTTTTTTTGTTTGAATCCGTTGAAGGTGGTGAGCATTGGGGCAGGTATAGTTTTTTAGGTTTTTCCCCACACTTGGAAATTCAAGTTTTTAGCTCTATTGTAAAGGTGGATAAAAAAGGAAAAGTAGAGGAAATCCCTCACAATGGCGAACCTTTGGATGTTTTGCGGAAAATAGCAAACGAGTACTGCTATGCAGAACTTGCAGGATTACCAAAATTCAAAGGTGGCTTTGTGGGTTATTTCGCTTACGAAATGGTATCTTTTTTTGAACCAAGGGTAAAAAGCAAATTACCTGCCGAACAACCGTTCGCACATTTTATTTTGCCAGAAATACTTTTAGCCTTTGACAATGTTCACCACACCTTAGACTTAATGTCTTTCGCTTTTTCAGAAGATGATTTTCAAAACGCAAAAGAAAGACTAAACACCACATTAAAAAAATTCTCAAATCCAAACCCTCAAATCATAAACCAAAAAAAATCCGCATTAATTCCGCAACCATTGATGCAGCCAGAAGATTTCAGAGCGATGGTAGAAAAAATAAAAAAACATATTGTTGCAGGCGATATTATTCAGTGTGTTCCCTCTCAGGCTTTTGTTTGCGATGCGCCCTCGGATTTGCTCGGATTATACAGAGCGCAGAGATTTATAAATCCCTCTCCCTATCTTTACTTTATGAAACTCGGTGGCATAACCCTTGTTGGTTCCAGTCCCGAAACGATGATTAGGGTAGAGAATGGCATTGCAACGCTACGCCCCATTGCAGGCACCAGACCAAGGGGAAAAACTGCAGAAGATGATTTACGCCTTTCCGAAGAACTTTTGAAAGATGAAAAAGAAGTTGCGGAACACGTTATGCTTGTGGATTTGGGGCGCAATGAGCTTGGCAGAATTGCAAAAGCGGGAACGGTTAAAGTAAATGATTTTATGATCATAGAAAAATATTCTCACGTTATGCACATTGTATCTAACATAAGAGCAGAACTTGATAATTCCTACGATATTTTTGATGTTCTAAAAGCCGCATTCCCAGCAGGTACACTCTCTGGCGCACCCAAGGTTAGAGCTATGGAGATAATCGCGGAGTGCGAAACAAGGGCAAGGGGCAATTATGGCGGTGCGGTTGGCTATATGACTTTTGACGGAAGAATGGATTTTGCAATTTGCATTCGTACAGCGGTGGTGCAAAACGGCCGCTTGACATTGCAGGCGGGGGCAGGCATTGTAGCAGACAGCAATCCCGAAACGGAAAGGCAAGAAACTATAAATAAAGCGAAATCTGTTGCTAAAGCCTTGGAGATGTTATGATACTCCTTATAGACAATTACGATAGTTTTACCTATAACATTTACCAATACCTTTTGGAACTTGGGGCAAATGTAAAGGTTGTTAGAAACGATAAAATTACAATAGAAGAAGCGGCGGAATTAAAACCCGAAAAACTTTTGCTTTCGCCCGGCCCCGGTCGCCCCGAAGATGCTGGGATAACCGTTGCATCCATTGGTTATTTTGCGGGCAAAATTCCTATTTTGGGTGTGTGTCTTGGTCACCAAGCCATAGGGCTTTTTTATGGTGGAAAAATTATAGGTGCAAAAAGACTTATGCACGGCAAAACTTCAAATATACAGGCAAACGGCAAAGGCGTATTTGCAGGCATAGACGAACCCTTTGACGGAATGCGTTATCACAGCCTTGTTATTGAAAAAGAAAGTTTGCCAAATTGTTTGGAAATAACCGCAACTTCCGAAGATGGTGAGATAATGGGGGTTCGCCACAAAACGCTTAATGTTGAGGGAATTCAATTCCACCCTGAGAGCATAATGACCCCGCTGGGGAAGAGGATGCTTGCGAATTTTATGCAATCAAATTCACAACAAAAGAGGTTTCTATGAACAAGTTTAAAACAGTTCTGTTTGTAGTGAGTATTTTGCTTGTTTTGACATTCACGTTTTCCTGTTCAAGTAGCGGCGACAACGATGGCGGCGGCGGTTCTGGCATTAACAGGGGAAGCGACAAAGGCAACGATATAGCGAATTATAAACCACCCGTTCAAATTGGCGACCAAGTTTGGATGGCAGAAAATCTTAACTATAAAGTAGACGGTAGCAAGTGTGGCGGAAATGATCATAAGCTCTATGATGAAAATACGATAAACTGCGATAAGTTTGGCAGATTGTACAATTGGGCAACTGCAATGGGCATAGATGCGAAATACAATAGACAGATGTGGAACGGAAGCGATGTTAAACATAGAGGCATTTGCCCCAGCGGCTGGCATTTGCCTAGTAATAATGAATGGCAAATGCTAATAGATTTTGTTGGGGGCGTGGAAACTGCAGGAACTAAATTAAAGGCTACAAGTGATTGGAATTCATATAGTGGCGTTCCTTTTGGCACAGATACGTACGGTTTTTCCGCCATGCCGGGTGGTTACGGCTATTCCGATGGAGGTTTCTACGATGTCGGCAACTACGGCGACTGGTGGGGTGCTAGCGAGGCCGGTAGCTACAACGCCTACTACTTGATTAAGTCTTACTACCACGAGGGTGCGGAATACAGCAACTTCGATAAGGACGAATACTTCAGTGTTCGTTGCTTGCAAGACTGAGGCGTAGCCCGACCGCCCTAATGCAAATAAGTCTTAAAACAAATTCTCAAATTTGTTTACATTCAAATTTTTAATATAACTGTAATGTTTAATATTTCCAGTTAATAATGTTTCATTATTCTCCAAAACGGTTGCAGCAATCAAAGAATCAGCCAATTCCAAATTATGGCTGAGTTTATATTTTTCAACCAAAGATATTGCTTTCAAAGAAATACTTTCATTCATTTGCAATATCTCAACTCCCCATTCCGAAAAATCATTTTTCAATTTGCTAAGTTCCTCTTTATTTCGTATTCCTTCCAACAATTCAAGATAAGTTATTGCAGAAACTTTAAAAGGAATAGCATTTAGGATAGTTTTTTTAGCTGTTTCATAGCCTCTATAAAACCATACTAAAACATCGGTATCTATAATCAAAATTTCCTACCCTTTCTTAAATTGCGAACATATTCAGTGGCATCTCCAATGTCTTCCCTGTCTTTCCACATTCCAAAAGAAACGGCTTGTTTTCGATAACTTTTTTTAATTGGTTTTTCCAAATTAATAAACTTCAATTTTGCCAATTCTTGCAAAAGACTCATTGCACCATTTTTTAAGATGCTAACAGTTAGTACCTGCGGTTCAACCAATGCTACTTCTGCTGAATTTTTTGTTTGCATAAAATCCTCTCTTAGAATAATATAGAAAAATAACTTTTCCTATAACCCCTTCTTCCCAATATCCTTTCTAAAATAAACCCCTTCAAACTTTATCTCATTCACGCTGGAATATGCAATATCAAGTGCGGATTTTAGCGTATCGCTTTTTCCCACCACTCCAAAAACTCTGCCGCCTGCTGTTTGCAACTCGCCATTTTGAAGTTTTGTTCCAGCGTGCAAAACCACCGCTCCTTTTTTCTCCGCTTCGCTCACTCCGCTTATAGCCTTTCCGTTTTCGTATTTGCCCGGGTAACCTTTGCTTGCTACAACAACAACGGCGGCGTAGCCTTGCGGCTCGGTTTCTGCGATTTCTTTTACTTTTCCCATTGCGGCTTTGTGAAATAAATCCAGTAAATCACCTTTGTACACCGCTAAAACCGCTTGGGTTTCGGGGTCGCCTAGTCTGCAGTTGTATTCCACAACTTTTGGTCCCTGCTTTGTTGCCATTATGCCTATGAACAAAACACCTGTGTATGGATTTCCCTCTTTTGCCATTCCTTGCAATGTGGGAAGGGCAATTTCTTTTTTTATTTTGGCAAGCATTTCATCATTCACAAGCGGGGCAGGGGAGTAGGCACCCATTCC
>JAITFN010000046.1 GCA_031281345.1 Candidatus Fibrimonadaceae bacterium | reverse complement strand
GCTTTTAATCCAAGTGGAGTGGCGGCATTGTCTAGCCCAAGCATATTTGCGCTTATGTTCATAAGTATGCTGCCCATTGCAGGGTGATTTTCAGGAATGCTCGGAAAGAGCCGTTTCATTAAGGGAGAGACCAACTTTGCAAGCATTTGAACCGCACCTGCCTTCTCCCCTATTTTCATCATTCCAAGCCAAAAAGCCAAAATTCCGGTTAAACCAAGGGCTATTTCAAAAGCCGTTTTTGACATATCAAACACGCTTTGGATTACAGTGCTAAAAATCCCGCTATTGCCAAAACCAAGCCACTCAGCAAGGCAGGCGATGAAAGCGCCGCCAAAGAGCAATAGCCAAATAACGTTTAGGAACACTTGAGGGAAGGTAGAAAATTATTTTCTATCTTCTTGCCTAACAATGAAATTCTTCAGAGACAATCCGAAAAAAGGCGGGGTACAAGAAATGTTGATGGTATCACTACCAATGGTGATGTCAATGTCTTTTGATACTTTTTTGGTTTTCATAAACCGCCTATTTTTGTCTAAGCTGGGACCAGATTATATGAATGCCGCTTTAACAGGCGGAATAATGGAAATGGTTACGATAGTGTTTTTCAACGGGGTTATTGGCTACTCCACTGCAATGGTAGCGCAAAATTTAGGCGCAAAAAAAACAGCCAGATGCTCGCTTGTGCTTGTGCAAGCCATCATTATTGCAATTTGTAGCTACCCTATTGCCATTGCTCTTATGTACCCTTCGCATTTATTTTTAAACTCATTTGATGTTCCTGTAGAACAAAGTATATTGCAAATAAAATATTACGATATTCTAATTTACGGCTCAATAATCACAATGTTAAGGCACGCTTTTTCGTGTTTCTTTATAGGGCTTGGAAAAACTCGCATTGTTATGGCAGCAACTCTAACAGGCCTTACGGTAACTTTGATTTTAAGCTACATTTTCACATTCGGCAAATTAGGCTTTCCGGCTCTAGGTATTATCGGTGCGCCAGCAGCCATTGTAACTGGTAGTTTCAGCGCTCTTTGCCTTTTGCTCTTTAAATTTTTCAGCAAAAAATATAGAGAAAATTATTCCACGCATAAATGCTGGCGTTTTAGCAAAAGAATATCATCTACCCTCATAAAAAAAGGTTTGCCCTCTGGCTCAGAAATATTTTTGAATATGCTGGCATTTCAAATTTTGATACTCGTTTTTGATTCTCAAGGAGTTATAGCCGCAACTGCCACAAGCATAACATTCAGCTGGGATATGGTATCTTTTGTACCTTTGATTGGACTAGAAATAGGAGCAACAAGTTTAGTGGGAAAATATGTAGGGGCTAGGGATTTTGCCTCTGTACATCGTACGGCACGTTCGGGATTAAAAATAGGAGTTATATATTCTGGGTTTACAATTTTGTTTTTCGTGGGCATACCAGAAATTTTGGTGAATATTTTCGCTCCTCACACCATAACCCCAGAATGGCCGGAATCAAAAGCCCTTGCCGTAAATATGATTCGCCTCGCAGCCATTTATGTTACGGTAGAAACTGTTATGACTGTTTACGCAGGAGCATTGAGAGGCACAGGCGACACATTAGCCGTTATGTGCATATCAAGCGGTCTGCATTGGTTGCTAACCTCTACTGTCTGGGTATTTTTTAATATTTTTAAAATCGGGGTTATAGAGACTTGGGCTTTAACCGTGCTTATATGGACTCTGTTCCCTCTATTTTTGTATCTAAGGTGGAGAGGTGAAAAGTGGCGAAAAGCTTGGGAGGTAGCTGAACATAGCAGAAGCTACTCCTCATAAGTTTTCAATATACCCTCTGCTATTGCCCTTTTCGGAGTACGCATATCCATTGCCTGTTTTTCTATGGCTCTATGAGCCTCTTCTTCGCTTAAATTCAAGCGGGATATAAGTACGCATTTTGCACGGTCTATTATCCTTATATCTTCAATTTTCAGCCTCAATTCTCTATTCTCTTTTTGCATTTCCTGCAATATTATTTGAGTATCTATGGCTAATTTTAATATATGCCAAAAAATTTTCATTGCCATAACATAGAAAATGCAAGTCTCACCCCATCTGCTGCACTCGTTAAAATTCCACCCGAGTAACCTGCCCCTTCACCAACAGGATAAATACCCGCAACAGACACAGATTCACCACTCTCTTTGCGAACAATTCTAAGCGGCGAAGATGTCCTAGTTTCCGGTGCGAGCAACAAACCGTTTTTTATAAAACCTGGCATTTTTTTCTCAAATTCATAAAGAGCCGCTTCTAAACTTGTGCTTATGTCCTTTGGCATTAAATCCCATAAATCCCCGCCTTTTTTTGCCAAAAAATCCTCTGCCCTTTGCTTTGGAACAGAGTAATTTTTCCCAGCCATTTCAAAGGCTTTTTGCTCCAATTCCCTTTGAAAAGCAATCCCGCTTTTTACATCGTTCTTATCTATTTTATATGGAACAACTAAAGCCGAATTTGCATAAGGGCTATTGCGGCGGCTATAACTCATTCCATTTGTTGCAACCCCGCCCTTTTCCGATGCGCAAGGCACAACCACACCGCCCGGGCACATGCAAAAACTATATGTGGTTTTCCCTGTGAGCGTGTAATCTGCGGCTCCTGTTAATTTGTAATCCACTCCCCTGCCAAAGCGAGTTTCGTTTATAAAACTCTGCGGATGCTCAATGCGTACACCAACCGCAAAAGACTTGCCCTCCAAAGCAATGCCGAGCGCAAAAAGCATATCGTAAATGTTTCTCGCAGAATGCCCGCTTGCAAGCACAAGTGCTTCGCAAGGTTGCCATTTTTTATTTATGCAAATTGAATTCAAACAATTATCGCGCACAGAAATATCTTGCAAACAGCTTTCAAAATAAATTTTCCCGCCTAGCTCCAAAATTTGCTTTCTCATTTTTTTTATCAAAAACTGCAACTGATCTGTGCCAATATGGGGCTTAGACAAATACGCTATTTCTTCGCTTGCACCCAAGTTTATCAAATCACCAAGAACAGCCTGCGAAAATTCCGTGCGGCTTCTCGTGTTGAGTTTTCCGTCAGAAAAAGCTCCTGCTCCGCCCTCGCCGAAAAATATATTTGAATTTTCTAAAAAAATTCTAGCTTTTAAAAATCTACGAATATCCCTGAACCTCTCCTCTACGGGTTTTCCCTGTTCGTATAAATTCACCTTGTGCCCATTCAACAACAGAGCATAAGCAGCCCACAAACCCGCAGGTCCCGCACCAACAATGGAAATCTCGCTTGGCATAGATTTGTTTTTATTGTATTTTTCAAGCAATGTTTTGGTGCTAAAATTTTGCGGAACTTCACCAGAATTTTTTTCTAAACTATAAACGGCATTGCAAACATAATGCGGATTTCCTTTTCTCCGATAGTCAAGGGCAAGCCGCTCTATATGCACATTGAAAACCTTTTTCCCCAAGATTTTTTCCATAACTTGTGGAATAGCGTTCTTTTGCGTGAGCGGAACTTCGAATTGTTCCAATCTATCCATTTAAAACCCTTTTTTTAAGTTCAAATGCTTGGAACAATCTTTTAAATCAAAATACATTATTCTCGTAGCATCGCTTTTATCATTTTCTTTTAAATATCTAAATCCATTTTTCTCGTAAAAAGACAAAGCGTTTTTGTAAGCATCAACTATAATAAAACGGCAACCTGCATTTTGCAAAGATATATTTTCGTAAAGTTCTTTTATTACATTTATTATCATTGTTCCAATACCCATATTAGCAAATTTTTTAGAAACTGCAAGCCTGCCTATTTTGACTGCTGGATAACTCTTTCTGCGTTTTTTGTTGGATATTAATCTGTTTATTTTGTTCCAAATGGATTTGTCTTCTGCTTGTTGCGAAAGTCTGTCATTTGATAAACAATAGTAAGCCACTGTGTCAATATCGTTTTGCAGAATATAAGTTACCGAAAGCAAAGAAGCTAAATAATCTTTCGCGTCATTTAGCAAAAAATCATTCAAATCCTCGTCGTCACTTTCAAAAGGCTTAATTTCTGTATCGTTATTCAAACGAACAGCACTGGCGTTTAAATTTTTGAATAGCTCTTCTGGGCTCATGGCATTGGAAATGTGGCTATGCTTTTCATAAATTCATAAGCTCGCCGCTGTTTTTCTTTCTGCTCTTTGGAAACAGGAATAGGATTATCCATAGCTTCTTGAAAGCGTATGGAATCCTTGCCTTTTATTGTAGGCGTTTCTTTAATTGGTCTTGCCATAAATACCTCTCATAACGTTTAATATAATAAATATTTCAGCAAAAATAGGCAAAAAAAGCAAATTCATTGCATTTGGCAACTAATTGTTGCCAAATTTCTTAATCACCAACCCTTCCCCAAAGGCTCTATTTTATCTAAATTCACCGATTTCCATATTTTTTCTCATTTTTTCACCTTTTCCCTTGTTTTTTTAAAAAAAATTACTATATTTACTCCCAGAATGGCAAATTTAACTGCTAACCAAACAAAAACGCAAGAAAGCCTGCAAAGCAGGTTCCAGCATAATATATATAATGTATTATGCCCTTTTGCTGTTCAGAGTTTTGGGGGGGGGGGGGGGGGGGGGCCGGGCCCCGCCGCGGGCAGAGTCCGCGGCTCGAGA
>JAITFN010000050.1 GCA_031281345.1 Candidatus Fibrimonadaceae bacterium | reverse complement strand
ATGAAACGGCTCTTTCCGAGCATTCCTGAAAATCACCCTGCAATGGGCAGCATACTTATGAACATAAGCGCAAATATGCTTGGGCTAGACAATGCCGCCACTCCACTTGGATTAAAAGCTATGAAAGAGCTTCAGGAATTAAATCCAAAAAAAGACACCGCAAGCGATGCTCAAATTTTGTTTTTGGTTTTGAATGCGAGCGGATTAACCCTAATTCCAGTTAGCATAATGACTTATAGAGCAAAGCTGGGTGCGGCAAATCCCGCAGACATTTTTTTGCCTATTTTATTTGCAACATTTTTTAGCACAGTAATAGGTATTTTAGTTACAGCCTTTTTTCAGAAAATTGAAATAAAAAATGTGGTTTTTTTGTCTTGGTTTATTGGTCTCTCTGCGGCGGTGTTTGGAACGCTTTGGTATTTTTCCACGCTTTCGGCAGAGGAAATGGGTATTGCCAGTGCGTTTTTGGGTGGCATTATTTTGTTTGCTATAATAATGTTCTTTTTAACTTTGGCGGCAATAAAAAAAGTTATGCCATTTGATGCTTTTGTTGAAGGAGCAAAAGAGGGTTTTTCCACAGCCGTTATGGTTATACCATATTTAATAGCGATTTTAGCGGCAGTCGCGGCGTTCAGGGCAAGCGGTGCAATGGATTTTATTATGAGCGGGATAGTAGCAGGTTTTAATTTTTGCGGCATTCCCGCAGATATTGTGCCAAGCCTTCCAACTGCGATTATGAAGCCTCTTTCGGGCAGCGGCGCACGCGGAATGATGGTGGATGCAATGCAGCAATATGGGGCAGATAGCTTTGCAGGCCGTTTAAGCTGTATGTTCCAAGGCACAACAGACACAACCTTTTATATTATAGCGGTGTATTTTGGCTCGGTTGCAATTCGCAAAACCAGACACGCGGTTTTTTGCGGGCTTGCGGCAGATGTGGCCGGTGTTATTGCGGCAATAACCATTGCATACATATTTTTCCCTCCTTAAATAAATGGATATATCTCTACATCTCAAAAACTATCTACGCTATTTGTCTTTGGAAAAAAATTTATCAAAGCAAACTATAAGCAGTTACAAAGCCGACTTAACTCCCTTGTGCGAACAAACAGAACTTTCCATAGAGAGCATAGATTTATTTTTAGACGAAAGAGCCAAAGCCTTTGACTACAAACCATCTTCGTTAGCTCGGCATTTTTCTTCTCTGCGTGGATTTTTGAATTATTTGGAAGAGAGGAATTTGCTCGGATTTTCACCGGAGAATTTGTATTCCGCTCCGCATTTGGAAAAATATTTGCCGCAATGTTTGAGCATAGACGAGGTTGCTGCTATTTTTGAAAACATAAACCCAAACGATAAATTTGGAATGAGAGATATTGCCTTGTTGGAGCTTTTATATAGCGCAGGGCTTAGGATTAGCGAGGCTGTTTCGTTGAAATTGGAGCATATTCAGTTGGACAACGGCTGGCTAACTCCTGTTGGCAAAGGCAATAAGCAGAGATTGGTTCCTATATCTGGTAAGGCAAAAGCTAATTTGGAAGCTTGGCTCAAAATTTGGCGGCAGCAATTAAAACCCAAAACAGATACCGTGATTCTCAATTTCCACGGAAAAAAACTCACCCGTGTTGGAGCTTGGAAAATAATTCAGATGCGTACAGCGTTTCTTGGCAAAGAGTCAATTAGCCCGCATTCATTGAGACATTCTTTTGCAACTCATTGCTTAGCAGGAGGAATGGATTTGAGAATTTTGCAGGAACTGCTTGGCCACGCAAATTTATCCACTACGCAAATTTACACGCATTTGGACAATTCTTATTTGAAAAGCGAACATCGGCATTATCACCCTAGGGAGAAGAAAGGGGATAGCTAACAAACCCACCGGCTTGCAACAAAGAACTGTTTTTAGGCTTAGTCCAAATCTCATCGTAGTGAAATTTTGCGCCAAAAGTGAATTTTTCTAATCTCAATAGATTCAATTTTAAACGGGCATTCCAGCCGAATTCGGATTCATTTGTGGAAAGCATATATTTTTCCGCCTTTGGGGTTGCCTTTTTGCCTCTTACAGTAGCTAGGCTTATTCCAATTCCAACAGAAGCATATTTTAATAATTGCTCCGAACTTTCAATACCCGTTCTGCCTATAAATTGATATAATCCGTGAAAATCTTTATTCTCTTTCAATTTTAAATAACTGAACGTGGCTTGCAAATACAGGCTGGTATAATCTGAGAGTCCATATCCAAATTCTGCTCCGATATAAGGAGCAGTTTTTATTTGCTTGTTCAACTCACCAGGAAAATAATTTACACCTGCATCTAGAGAAATCGCATAAATTGTCTGAACTAGAAAGGCCAAAATAAACAGAACTTGCAATTTTAGGTTCTCCGTAATTTGGCTATGAAGAATTTGTCTATGTGTGGGGAGTCGGTTAATATAGATTCTTCTTGGGTGAAGGCTGGGTTGTTTTTTGTGAATTTCTCTATTACCTCGGTGCTTTCTTCTTTTTCTTGGCTGCAAACGGAATAGATTAGAACTCCATTTTCTTTAACCGAAGCAGAAGCACCTTGTAAAATTGCTAGTTGTTTTTTTGAGAGTTCTGAAATTTTTTCTTTTGAAAAAGTTTGGAGTGCTTCTGGCCGCCTTGAGGCTACGCCCATATTTGAGCATGGAGCATCTACAATAACGCAATCAAATTTTTGCGAAAAAGGCGGGTTTTCTACGTTGGCGATGATTATGCAGACATTTTTTAAATTCAAGCGGTTTTGCAAATCAAGTATTTTTTCTGCTCGTTTTTCACTGCAATCAGAGGCAATAAAAAAAGCGTTTGGATGCTCTTCTGCAAGCATCGCGGTTTTTCCGCCTGGGGCGGCGCAAGCATCCCAAATTTTGTGCCCGTCTTTTATTTCGCATAGGCTTGCCATAAAGAAAGAGGCTGGGTTTTGGAATGAGTAAAAGCCTTTTTTGAATAGAGGATTTTTTAGAATTTCTCTTGTGTTTAGAATTAAAATGAATTTGTCAAATAAAATTTCAGGGTCTTTTAATTCCAGTTTTGTTGTGAGTTCTTCTACATTTGTTTTTTGCGTATTTACTCTTATCCATTGGTCTGGGGCTTTTGCATTTTCGTTTTCGATATTCGCATAATTTTTTCTAACGGCATTTCTCAAAACCGCATTTACAAATTTTACGTTATGCTCATTTAAGCCTATATGCTTTGCCAAATTTGCCGCAGAATTAACAACTGCATAAGAGGGTATGCGGGTGTGCAGTAATTGGTAAAGTGAAATTTCTAGTATTGTTCTGCAAGGTTCTTTTGGGAGTTCTCGCATAAGTGTTTTTAATTTTTCGTCCAGTTCGGTTAGCACTCGGCAGGTTCCAAGCGCAATTTCGTAAGCTAATGCTCTGTTGTTTTGAGGCAAGTTTTCACAGGTTTGTTGCAGGTTGTTTTGAACAAAGCCGCCGCCCTTTTTCCAGTTTAAAAGAGCGTGCAGTGCCGCTATGCGAGGTGAAAGTCCTTGAGAATTCATTTATGATCCAAAGGCAATATAGAAAAAAGCGAGCTGAAAATTTTTTATCTTTACTCAGTGCTACTTTCTTCCATATCAGGACTTGGTCCAAAAAAAATAGCTGCGTTAAAAGAAAGCGGCATAAACACGCTTTTTGATTTACTCTCGTATTTGCCACGTGATTGGATAGACCAGAGGCGAATAACAAAAATAAAGGATATTAAAGAAGGGGAGCGCGTTGTTTTGGTGGGGCACATAGTGCGTAGCGCAATGATTTACAAGGGGCGTGCGAGATTTAGCGCAACCTTGCAAGACGACACGGGAAGCATTGAATTTGTATTTTTTGGAGCAACTCATCATTGGGGGGCCAGATTAAAAAACGGTTCGCGTTGGGTTGCCATTGGCAAAGGAACGGTATTCCGCACTATGCAAATGGTGCACCCCGATTTGCAAGCTCTGGAAGAAGACGAGGAATTCAGCGGCAGCATACTTCCCATTTACACGATAACAGAATCAATGCGAGAAGCTAGGATGGAGAGCAAGTTTCTTGCAAAGCTATACAAAGGCCTTTTTGAAAAAAACTTGAATCTCATTTTACCGCCCGAAGAGCATATTTGCCCACCAGAGCTTTTGAGTTTCTTAAAAATGCGACCACTCATAGAGAATTTTAAAAAACTGCACTGCCCTCAAACAATGGAAGAAATTTATTCAGCCAAAAAGGAAGTGAAAATTTTAGAACTTTTGCCATTTTGCCTCAGAAAAGCGATGAGGCGCAGGCTGCTTGCAAATTCTGGAATCCCAAGAAAATTGGATTTACAAAAAATTGATTTCACAAGGGAAAAATTGCCATTTACCTTAACAGATGGGCAAGACCATGTTTTGGAACAGCTAAAAAACGGTTTAGAGAGCAACAGGCAATTTCACGCTCTTTTGCAAGGCGATGTTGGCAGCGGAAAAACTGTGGTTGCTTTGCTTGCAATGATTGGAATTTGCGGCACAGGTGGGCAAGCGGCTTGTATGGTGCCCACAGATATTTTGGCAAGGCAGCATTTTTCCAGTATGGAGAAAATTTTTGAAAACTCTGGCTTGCGGCTCGCTTTGCTCACAGGTTCCGTTTCCACAGCGCAGCGCAAGGAAATTTTGGCTGGTTTAATAAGCGGAGAAATTAACGCTGTTGTTGGAACTCACGCTCTGTTTTCTAAAGATGTTGAATTTAAAAATTTGAGTTTTGTTATTATAGACGAGCAGCATCGTTTTGGGGTAAACCAAAGAGAGTCTCTTCTTGCGAAGGGGAATAAGCCAGATTTGCTGGTTATGAGCGCAACACCAATTCCACGCAGTTTGGCAATGACTTTTTACGGAGATTTGGAGCCATTGATTTTGCGTGAAAAACCGCCGGGCAGGTTGCCTGTTTCAACTGAATTGAGAGGCAGAAGTAGCCGCGAGAAAATGAAGGATTATCTTTACAAAAAATCTTTTGTTGATAATCGCTGCTATTGGGTTGTGAGCAGGGTTCAAGAAGATGAATTTGGAGAGGCAGCTTGTGTTGATGATATTTACAAGGAATTGAAGAATTTTAAAAACGACTGGAAAATAGCTGTTGTGCACGGGCAAATGCCCGAAGCAGAGCGAGATACAAACTTAAACGCTTTTGCAAGCGGCGGCGTTTCACTGCTTGTTTGCACAACTGTTGTGGAAGTGGGCGTTAATGTTCCCGAGGCCAATTTAATCGTTATAGATAAACCAGAGAGTTTTGGCCTAGCTCAGCTTCACCAGTTGCGTGGCAGGGTAGGGCGTGGAACCGAGCGAGCTTGGTGCATTTTGCTGTGCGAAGAAGATAATCCCGCTTATGAGAGATTATTGAAATTTTCAAAGACAAATGATGGTTTTGAAATAGCGGAGTTGGATTTGCAAAATAGGGGAGCAGGGAATTTAGAAGGCTCGCAGCAAAGCGGAGCTTGGATTTTGCGGCACTTTGACTGGATGCACGATTTGCCGCTGATAGAAAAAACCATAAACACAGCAAACGATATTCTAGACAACAAAGCGAATTTTTCGCCTGAGGTGCAGCAAAAAGTTCAGAATTGGTATAATGATAAAAAATTTGAGAAGATTGAGGATGGGGTGCATTAAAACAACTCATTCCAAGCCTTAACCTCTCTATTCTCCACAAGCAATTCCGCCCGCTTTCTAAAAATAGCAGCAGCAGCAATCATCGCACCGTTATCTGTGCATAAAGCTGGTGGCGGGCAAATTAAGTTTATCCCATTTTTTGATGCCCGCTCTTCTAAAAGTTCTCTGAGCCTGCTGTTTGCGCTAACACCGCCGCATAAAATGAGATTTTCCACGTTGTTTTTCTTAGCCGCATTCACTGCCTTCAAAGACAAAATATCTGCTATGGCCTCTTGAAGGCTGGCGCAGATGTTTGCCATATTTTCCTCTACAAATTCTTTGCCTTTTGTTTGAACATAGCGGTTAACTGCGGTTTTTAAGCCGCTAAATGAAAAGTCAAGGGAAGTAGGCTCGTTCAAGGCTCTGGGGAACTCGTAAAAATTTTTGTTTCCATTTTTTGCAAGCCTGCTGATTTCTGCGCCTGCGGGGTAGCCAAGACCGAGCTGTTTTCCGCTTTTGTCAAAAGCCTCGCCAGCTGCATCGTCTCTTGTTTTGCCAATGGAGGTATATTTAAACTTTGGTTTTAGCAAAACCAATTCTGTATGCCCGCCAGAGACTATCAAGGCTATAAAACTCTTATCTGCTAACCACTCTCCCTTATCCAGCATTGCGGAGCATATATGCCCCTCTAAATGGTTTATTCCATAGCATTCAATGCCTAAATCTTTTGCAAGCCCTTGTGCAAAATTTGCACCAACCAATAGCGAACCCATTAAACCGGGGCTTGCCGTAAAAGCTATTTGCTCTATCTCTTCAATGCTCGTATTTGCCTGCTCAAGTGCTTGTTCAAGCACGGGTACAATTTTTTCTAAATGCGCTCTGGAAGCGAGCTCTGGTACAATTCCGCCCCAGGCTTTGTGTTCGTCTATTTGGCTGTAAAGGCAGTTGGAAAGTATTTCAATTGAGTCTTTGTTTTCTCGCAAAATAGCGCAGGCAGTATCATCGCAACTGCTTTCAATTCCAAGCCAAATCATTGCTGTTCATTTTCTACAAGGCGAAATTTTTCTGGAAGAATTTGCCAACTGGTAGCAGAGTGTGCAATATGCACCGTTGGGCTAAGTTCCTCTTCGTTTTCAATGGAAAATCTTGAGAACTCAATATAGAGATTTATATCTTGAGCTTCTATTTTAGAGAGCATATCTTTTCCACCCGAAACTTCAACGTTGGCTTTTGAGGGCGAAAGCGAATAGGCTTCTCGGTCAAAACTGCCTATTAAGCGCACAGGAATATCATAGAATATTTTGTGGTCTAGAGGCTCAATTTGAACTTGCAAAAACACGGTTGTATCTGCTATATCCACTATGGAACGGAGTACAGATAAGTCTAATTTTACCGGCAGCGAATTGTTCCATTTTAAATCTGTTATGGAAGTTTCTTCGGTTGGAATGTACATTATTTTTGCCACTGTGCTCCTTGCTCCAGAGATATAAACTGAATCGGGCACAATTTCTGGTGTGTTCAAAAAAGTGAAACCAGGTGCGGCTTGGGTATGAACTTTGGATAGCACAGGTACTTTTTGTTCAATTCTTGTGTCTAGCTCAACGCTTAAAGAATTTGTTTGTTTAATACGCTGCATTTTAATGTTTGGTATGCTGGGAGAGACAAAATTAATCCTTTCACTGGATATTCTGGAATATCCGAGAGGCATATTTTTTAAATCAACCTCAATTCTTCCAGAACGATTTAATTTTAAGTGAATTAAACTTATTGCCCTTCCCTCTAATTGTGCGGTTATTGTTGGAACCAAGGGATAAACTAGTGCCATATTGTCTTGGAGGTTTACAACTCTAACGGGCAATTCAATATCGGCTTTTGCATCTTCTCTTGAAACCACGCCAAACCAAATTATAAAACCGCATAAAACGGACAAAAATTTTAAAGAATGCTTTACAAAGAATTCTTTTATTATTTCAAGCATCAGCAACCTTTAAGCAACACCTAGTTTCTTTTGATAAGAACCCAGTGATTCTATAGCATTTGTTAAGACGTGAATAAAATCTTGTGCTCCGGCAGCTTTGAGTTCTTCGGCTTCTTTGGGGTTGCCGGCAACTATGCGAATTATTTTTGGGAATTCTTTTTCAAGAGCAGGGAAAATTTCTTTTGCCAGTCCCAAATATTCATCGTCTTTGGAGCATAGAACAACAATTTGAGGATCATTCTTTTTAACAAGCTCAATGCCTTCTTGGGCGCCAGGAATTCCATTGGTATCTATAACGGTGTAACCTGCGCAACCAAAGAAGTTTTTGATGAATGTTGCGCGAGCGAGTCTCATAGCCAAGTCACCAGCTGTCCACAAAAATACTTTTGGTGCATTTCCGGTTTTTTTGGCATATTCCTCTGTTTGCAAGCGGAGTGTTTCAAAAACTTCTGCACCGCGCCTTATGTTCAATTTTTCAACTGTGGTTTCTTCGCCGCTTGTTTTTAGAAGGTCTTGATTTTTTATTTGCGAGCCTTCGTCTTTTTTAATTTTCTCGCTCATTTTCTCAAGCAAATTCGGGTATTGGTTTGTACCGATAAATACTTCCCTACGCTGCATTATCAATTTTTCTTTTTGCTTTTGAGTTTCTGCAAGTTCTTTTTGAACAGAACCGCTTAAAAGAGCTGCGAGCAAACCGCCTTGGCTTTCAATTTTTTTGAATGCTTCTAAAGACTTGGAGGCAATTTGGTCGGTTAAGCTTTCTACGTAATAAGAACCAGCGGCTGGGTCTATTATTTTGTTGAAGCGGCTTTCGTTTTTGAGCAAAAGCTGAACATTGCGAGCGATGCGGCAACTGAATTCGTCTGGTGTTTTGAATGCGGCATCGTAGGGGATAACGGTTATGGAATCTGCGCCTGCTATTGCGGCACTCATTGCCTCGGTTGTTACGCGGAGCATATTCACATTTGGGTCAAAAACAGTGGAATTCCACAAAGACGTGCTTGCGTGTATTTTTGCGGTTCCGGTCACTCCATATTTTTTAAGTATGTTTGCCCATAAAACGCGCAGTGCGCGGATTTTTGCAATTTCAAGGAAATACCTTGAACCAACGCTAATGCTGAATGTTATTTGGCTGGCCGCCTGATCTGCGGAAAGACCTCCGTCTGTCAGGGCGTTCATATATTCCAAGCCTGCACTCAAGGCTATGCTGAGTTCTTGAATTATATTTGCTCCGGCAAGGTGAAAATGGTGAGTTTGAACGGTTATGGCATTCACGCCAGGGAGATTTTTAACTGCATAATCAGCCGCTTTTGCCGCCTCTTTCAGAATGGAATCTTTTGCAATGTCTATTTTGCCTCTTTGAGCAAGTTCCGACAGAGGGTCGTAAATTATTCCGCCTTTTGCGGATTTTGAGCATTTGGAGAGCATTTCAAGAGCTTGTAGCGCTCTGGTGCCAAAATTGAAATAAACAGGGATTTTGCTTAAATCTATGCCGTTTAAAAGGGCGTTAAAATCGTCTTGGCTTTGAACGTTTTGCCCTCTGAGAACCCCACATCTGGTGCAAACTCTGCTTTTAAAGGAAAGAGCATCTGCACCGCGATCCAGGGCGTGTTTAGCGGCTGAGTTTGCGGCAGCTACGTCTTGTTCGTAAATATCTTCTCTTATTTCCCAGTTATTGTCTATTTTCTTTGTGCCTCTGGCAAAAGGGAACTCGCCGGGGAGGTTGTTCAAAAGCCAAGATATGCCGTCTGTGTCTGCTTTGCGGTAGTATGGCTTAACGGAAATGCCTTCCAGTGTTTTCCATATCAGTTTTTTTTCGTAATCTGCGCCTTTAAGGTCTGCCTGTATGGTGGATTCCCACTCTTCTGTGGAAACATCTGGGAACTCTGCGAACAATTTTTCCTGGCTCATAAATCCTCTTTTATAGAGATACTAGGGAGAATATAGTAAAAAAATGTCTCTTTACATAATTTTGTCAACAATTGTATGCAAAATATTGAGTTTTCGCATTTTTTGAGCACATTTCTGATATTTATAGCTATATTTATATTGTAAAACAACACGAGGATATTTATGACCGACCAAGAATTAAAAGATTTAGTTGCAAGCCTTGCTGTGGAAAATAGGAAAACCGAGCTTATGATGCAAGAAACCACTCGTAAAATGCAGGAGACCGACCGCAAAATGCAGGAAACGGATAAGATGATAAAAGAATTATCCAGACGAATGGGCGGCATAGATGAAAATCAAGGTTATCACGCGGAGCAGTATTTTCAAAATGCGCTTGCGGAAAAACTGATATTTGGCGGCATTAAATACGATGAAATGGTTCCTAACTTGACATATAAAGACCGTGACGGTGAAATAGAGTTTGACATTGCGTTGCTCAATGGAAATTCCATAGCCTTAATAGAGGTTAAAAGTAGGATACACCCTAAGTTTGTCAAAGAATTAGCGGAAAATAGAATTGAAAAATTCAGAAAATTTTTTCCTAAATACAAGAAATTCAA
>JAITFN010000063.1 GCA_031281345.1 Candidatus Fibrimonadaceae bacterium | reverse complement strand
GAAATCATAGAATCCGCAGAAATATGGAAAGAAATCAAGGAACTGCGAAACTCAATCGCTCACGACTATAATATAGACGATTTTGAAAACGAAATTTTCAAGCCTTCATTGGAATATGTGCCTGTCGTGGAAAAGTCTGTTACTATGTTGAATGCTTATTGCAAGAAGTATTTTTTGCCTAAATAATCACTTCCCCACAGGATGATTAAGCATAGGTATCTGCGAAGCGTTTAACTTCAAAGCCTTGGTTAAAGCATCAACATCCATAGATGCGCGGACTCTGGTGATTAAACCTGTGCCAGAACAAAATAGCGAAATATTCTGAGACACAATGCCAGCATCCATTGCTCCAAGTTTTTCACCGCCACTCCTTAATTTGGAAATATCGGAGACCAGCAACACAATTATAGGAGCATCGCCAAAAGCCTTTTGACCGCCTGCACCTGCAGCGCGCAAATCGCTGTTTGCAACTAAACTAAGGGTATGTTCTTTGGCATTATATAGATATGCGCCGCTTTTTGCAAGAACGTATAAATAAATGTCTTGGGAGTTCATAGCAGATGGCGCGGTACGCCTGCCCTCTGCGGGTCTGTTTACGCCATTTGCAGCCCATAACAAATCGGAAATTTCCTCAAGGCTTAAATCCTTTGCCTTTTGAAAATCCTGAGCCTCGGCAGATTTTCTCAAAGAGAGGGATTTTGTTATAGAATAGCCCTTGTCTAAATTGGGCTTTGGGAGGCTAATATTTTGCCCTGAAAGCTGGGCAAAAGAAAGCGTGGCGGCAGCGAGAGTTAAAAAGCATAGAATTTTCATAGGATTAATGTAGAAAAATAAATTGGCACGATTTTTGCACTTAGGACAGTATGTCATCTCTATTTGAAGGTTTAAATATAGCTACTCGCGGTCTGTCGGCTTCACAGCTGGGGATAAACGTCACTGGTCAAAATATAACCAATGCCGGCACGGAAGGCTACTCCCGCAAGCGCATAGAGCAAAACGCAGATTGGCGGCGTGATGGTTCTTATGGGCAAATGGGCTTTGGGGTAGAGGTTTACTCCATAAATAGGGTACGAGACCAATTTATAGATCGTTTGGTGAACGATGAATCCACCCGTTATGGATATTATTCCGTAAAAGATGCTTCTTATGCAAGAATAGAAGATATTTTTAACGAGTCTGGCGCAAGCAGATCGGCTTTGAATTCACTTTTGAACGATTTTTGGAATGGCTGGGACGATGTCTCTAAAAACCCCGAAAGCGCGGGAGCTAGGGAAACACTCCGTTCTTCAACAGAGAGTTTAGTAACCCAATTTCACTATTTAACAACACAGCTCAGAGCCTATAAAGATACCATGAACGACGAAATAGAGGCTCGTGTTCACAAGATAAATGAACTTACCGCTGGCATTTACCGCTGCAATATGGTAATAGCCGCTTCTGAAAACACAATTGGCAACAAAGCAAACGATACTCGCGACCAACGCGATAAAATGCTGCAAGACCTTGCAATGCTTACAGATGTTGATTATTATGAAGACGAACACGGAGTAATCACAGTAAGCTCAAATGGACAATTGCTGGTTAGCCCAGCAAAAAATCACGAACTTATCATAAGCCGTCAAGAATTCACAGAAAGAGATGGCCATCAGTATGCAAAGGTGGAAGTTCGTCTTGATTTAACGGGAACTGAGTTTCGTCCAAAACAAGGAGAGCTAAGGGCCTTGATGGATGTTAGAGACGTGGATATTCCAAAATACGAAAATTACTTGAACGACCTAGCACAAAGCCTCATAACCGAGGTGAATAAAATTCACCAAACTGGCTATGCACTATCCGGTTTGTCTTTCATAGATTTCTTTGATAGTGACCCAAACAATTTTAGCGCAGCAAACATAAAGCTTGGGCAAGCGATTAAAGACGACATAAACAACATTGCAGCAGGCGTTGGCGGAAAGGTTATAAATATAGACCACATGCGTGTAATTGCCCCATCTACACCTCCATCTCCAACAGATCCAATTCCAGCTTTAACTATAAGCTACACATCTGCGCCTCCTCAAGCGGTAAGTTTGCACATGCAAGATCTACAACCACCAACTAGTGCGGACGGATCTTCTTACCCACAATTCAGGCATATTAACAAAGGTACTCTTACCATAGAAATAGAAGGCAGAACCTTGCAAGAAGGTTTGGATTACTATGTGGACTATCAAAACGCAGAAATTATTTTTAACGATGATAATGGTGAAATAGCAGCAGCAGCTATGAACGGAACTTTACATCTGACTTTTGATTATAACGCAACAGGATATGCAGGGCCAGGTGATGGCGACAATGCCCTTTTGCTTTCTCAGCTTCGCAATAGTTTGGTTATGCAAGGCGACGTATTTGGAAAAAGCACTCAAACCATAAACCAGTTTTATTCTGGAATGCTCGGTCAACTTGGTACTGAACGCAATGCTGCTGGTGCAGGCCTAAATACCCGTGCCTTTGCCTTGCAACAACTTATGGTTCGTCAAAATGAAGTTATGGGAGTAAATTTAGACGAAGAAATAGCAAGCCTAATCCAATATCAGCACACATATCAGGCAAGCGCGCGTTATTTAACAACTATAAATACTATGCTGGAAACATTACTTAATATGTAAAAAATTTCTACCTTTTTTTCGCAAATGATTTCTCTTAGCATAAAATCAAAAAAAATAGGTCGCAGTTCTTTGCTAGCTGCTTGCCTAGCGTTGTTTGTTCTGGTATTTACCTTGCTTAACTCCGTTGGAGCCGAGCACGAAAGTGATTCTGTTATTTTTGAAATTTCAGGTTCAGATATAGGTCCAGACCCAAGTTCAGATTCAAATTCAGACATTGCCGCAGAGCAGGGAGACTCAATTTTAGCCGAGGTCACAAAAAAATTATTGAATCGCTACCACCCACCTAATGCTTTTATTTTGCTTATGGATGCACAAAGCGGGAAAATTTTAGCTTGGGGGCAAAGAGAGGATAATAAAAACTCCGAAGAACCCACTTTTTTTAAACGAGACTCTTTCCCTGCGGCAAGCCTTGCGAAAATAGTGACCGCCACAGCCGCTCTAGAAAACGGAAAAAACTCCAAAAGCGAATTTCCAAAAATAGGCAGAAACTCAACCCTTTACAAAAGGCAGATTTTTCCAAAAGAAAATCAAAAAACCAATTTTATAACCCTTGAAGACGCTTTTGCAAGAAGCAATAATCCTGCAATGGGAATAATTGGCATGGAACTTGGAAGCGAAAAAAT
>JAITFN010000034.1 GCA_031281345.1 Candidatus Fibrimonadaceae bacterium | reverse complement strand
TTTTTGCCTTTTTTATCTGTGTAAAGGTTGTTCCCGTAGAGGGAAGCGGGCGCAGAGAACGCGGAGCAAGCGAAGAATACCAGGGCTACAAAGCCTAAGTTATTCAAAAATGGAGAGTTAAGTTTCATACTTAACTGCTATGCAAAAACCGTGCCAGTTTGTTGAAACCTCTAAAAACCCCTAAATGACTGGCTTAAGGTTACTGATAATGCCCAACAATAGAATGTATAATTATCCTTTCTTCTTCTGCCTTATAAACAATGCGATGTTCAAGATTAATCCTTCTTGACCAGTATCCAGAATAATTAGCTTTCAGTGGCTCTGGCTGTCCTAGACCTTCAAAAGGGGTTTTAACCATATTCTCTAATAGACTGTAGATTTTCTTCAGCATTTTTAAGTCATTTTTTATCCAGTAACCTAAATCGTTTATGGCTTTGGGCATAAAAACTAGTTCAAGCATAAATTAATTGTTTTAATTCCTCTAAATTGACTGTCACTGGTTTAGCAGTTCCATTTTCATAAGAGTTTATGCTTTGCAAGATTTCTCTGTTGGTAATTTCGTTTGGGGCAATAGGGGTTACTTCTTTTACAAAGGATATTGCCTTAAAGAATTCTTCTACAAAAGAAGCCTTGCTCTCAGGGATTTCCACCATAACGTTATACTTCATAATATAAATATAGAAAAATTAGCCACTTTCGTCAATACATTCCACTCAGGAACGCTTGGCAAATGCCAACCTACTATAGTAGAGAATGATTAATTTTCATAATGTCCTTCATAATAGAAAAAAACTCCGAAAGTAAATCATCCAAACTCCTCTTCCCCAAATCGCCTTCTTTCCTCTTGCGAACAGACACAGCGTCTACAGCAATTTCCTTTTCGCCAACGACAAGCAAATAAGGTATCTTCGCTAATTCACCAAGGCGAATTTTATAACCGACCTTTTCGTTTGAGTTGTCTATCTCCGCACGAATGCCTGCCTCTACGAGTTCCGTGCGAATTTTCTCCGCATATTCCGAAAACTTTTCGGAAACGGGCAAAACGCGAACTTGCACGGGGGCGAGCCAAAATGGAAAATCACCAGCGAATTCTTCGGTTAGAATGCCTATGAAGCGTTCAAGGGAGCCGAGGGCGGCGCGGTGCAGCATAACGGGCGTGTGTTTTTGGTTGTCTTTTCCAACATATTCCGCTCCTAGACGGCCTGGCATATTGAAATCCACCTGTATAGTGCCGCATTGCCAGTCTCTGCCCAAGGAATCTTTGAGCACGAATTCCAATTTTGGTCCGTAAAATGCGCCTTCACCGGGGTTTAGCTTGAATTCCAAGCCAGCGAGTTTTGTGGCTTCTTCCAAGGAGTTTTCCGCTTTGTCCCAAAGTTCGTCTGAGCCAATTCTGAGTTCTGGGCGTGTGCTGAATTTCACAGTTATTTTTTCAAAGCCAAAAACTTTGTATAGGTCTTTTACCAATGTGCAAAAACTGCTCACTTCCTGAGTGATTTGCTCCTCGGTGCAAAATATATGGGCATCGTCTTGAACAAAACCGCGAACTCTCATCAATCCGTGCATTGTGCCAGCTGGTTCGTTGCGGTGGCATTTTCCAAATTCTGCAAAGCGAAGCGGCAAGTCGCGCCAGCTTTTCAAGCCTTGGTTGAAAATTTCAATATGGCAAGGGCAATTCATAGGCTTTACCGCCATATCTTTCTCACCTGCCAGTGTTTTGAACATATTGGAATCATATTTGTCTGCGTGACCGCTTTTTATCCAAAGCGATTTATCCACTATTTCGGGGGTAATCACCTCTTTGTAGCCTCGCTTTGTTATTTCTTTGCGAACAAAATCCTTTAACACATTCACAAGCACTGCTCCGTGCGGGTGCCAAAACACCATGCCTGGGCTGTGGTCTTCTATGTGGTATAAATCCATCTCTTGCCCAAGGCGGCGATGGTCTCTTTTCTTTGCCTCTTCCAAAAATTTCAAATGGGCATCCAAACCCGCCTTGTCTGCAAAGCAGGTTCCATAAACTCTGGTGAGCTGGTCGCTTTTTTGGTCTCCGTGCCAATAGGCTCCGGCAAGGCTCAGCACTTTGAATGCTTTTAGTTTGCCCGTGCTTGGAACGTGGGGACCTGCGCATAAATCTTCCCAGCCTTCGTTTGGGATTCCGTTTGCATAAAAGCTAAAAACAGTATCTCCGCGTTCAATGGCTCTGTCAACGTTGTCTCTTTTGTATTTATCGCCTTCTGTACGTTTGAGGGCTTCTTCTTTTGAAACGTCAATGCGTGTAAATGGGCGGTCTTCTTTTATTATTTCCGCCATCTTTTTTTCAATGCGTTCAAAATCTGCGTGTGTCAGGGGCTCGGGCGTTGCAAGGTCATAGTAAAAACCGTCTTCCACAGGGGGGCCGTAAGCAAGCCTTGTGCCCGGGCAAAGCGCGCAAATTGCCTCTGCCAAAACGTGAGCGCAGGAGTGCCGCAGTACATAAAGAGCATCGGCATCTTCGTTGCTCGCTGTTATTATGCGAAATGTGCCGTTTGTAGTTATGGGGCGATTTAGGTCTAAAATTTTTTCGCCGAGTTTAACGGCAATGGCTTTGCGAGCAAGCCCTTCTGAAATGCTTTTTGCGATATCCAATCCGGTAATCCCGCTTTCAAGGGATTTTTCAGAACCGTCTGGCAGAGTTAAGGTTATTTGCGACATATAGGGTGTAAAGTAGAAATTTGTTTTATTCTCTAATCCGCTGTCTCTTTCAATCCCCTGAACTCTGCCAACTCACCAAACTCACCACGCAACACAAAAATAGCCTTCCCAACCAAATAAAGCGAACCAGTTATCAGCACTGGGCTTTTTGATTTTAGAACGCAATTTTTAATGGAACCAGCAAGAGGTTCTGCTTTTATTTTCAGCTTTTTGCAAATCTCGCAAAGTTCCTCCACACTTCTCGCCCTTGAATTTTCAATTTGCACCGGATAGCAAATAGATATATGCGGCTTTAAGGCTTTAAGAACATTGAAAGTATCTTTATCTGTTAGAGAAGCGAAAATGCAAGGCAGCGAATTTATGTTTTTTTCTCTTAAACATTTTGCAAGCTCCTTTGCCGCTGCCGGATTATGCGCTCCGTCTAAAATAGTTTTTAAATTCCCATTTTTGAAAAGCATTTGCATTCTGCCGTGCCACAAACTTTTTTTAAGAGCAGCTCTTGCCAAATTCTCATTAAAATCACTTGCCAAAAATCTTTTAGCAACCTCCCAAGAGAGTTCCGCATTTCTCACATAAATTTTCCCATAGTTCCCGACAGCAATGGGTGGAGAAACTCGTTTTCTCTTTGTGATTATAATTGCACCCTTTTTTGCGATTCCAAGTTTTTCCCTTAAAATTTTTTCCTTCGTGTTTCCCAGAATTTCCGTGTGGTCTAAGCCTATGCTTGTTAGAGCAACAATATCCCCTTCTGCGATTTTTGTGCAATCCAGCCTACCGCCTAGACCTGCTTCCAAAACGGCAACCTGAACTTTTTGTTCTTTGAACCACAAAAAAGCAGCAGCGGTTAAAGTTTCAAAATAAGAGGGTTTGACTGTTTTTGCTGCTTTTTCTATTCTCATCAAAATGGAATCAATATCTTTTTGCGGAATCATTTTCCCGTCTATTTTAATTCTCTCCCTTAGGTTCACCAAATGAGGGCTTGTGAAAAGTCCGGTTTTGATTCCGTGGGCTTGCAGGATATTTGCCAAATAAAGGGCGGTGCTGCCCTTGCCGTTTGTGCCAACTATGTGAATGCTTTTAAATGATTTTTGCGGCTTGCCTAATGCCTTGCACAGAGCTTTTATGTTATGCAAACTAAAAACCTGAAACTCCCAAAATCAAGTATTGAATTCCGCGGGGTCTTCTTCTGCAAAAAGGGCTTCTTCTTCTAGTTCAAGTTCCAAATCCATTTCGCCAAGCGCGCTTTCTATATCGTCTTCGCTTTCAATGTCTTTTGATTTTTCCATTGAACGCCGCATGAGTTCCATTTGAGCATCCGAGAACACGCCTTCTTTGGATTGCCCAAGCCCCAGCAGAGTGGCGCAGTCTGTGCAATAACCAAGGGATTTGTCCACGTAATATTTTTGGTCAACATTATTTATATTGCATTTAACGCAAATTTGCCCTTCGCAACCTTCAAAGTAGGTTCTGTTTTCAAATTCCAATTGCTGAGAAAGAAGCTCAACCAAATTTTTGCTGTCTAAGGCTCCGTTCACTTTTGGCCTGCTGCAAGCCGTTGGTTTTTCTGGCAATTTTTGCTTACCAGAGAGATCATCTTTTTTTAAATCAACAAAAAAAGGAACTTTTAAAAACTTTGCTCCCGCAATCATTAAAGAAGACTCGCTTTTTGGTTGAGCGGCTTTTTGCTGGGCAGGTTTTGGAACTTTGTCGGCAGCGGGCTTTGGTGGTTTAGCGGCAGATTTCGGTGTTTTGACGGCGGCCTTTTTAGGCGCGGTTTTTTTGGTTGGCATAGAAATTCCGTTTTTATTTTGTTTCCGTTATTTTCACGCTTATAATGGGATCGTAGGGTTCTATGCGATAAACAACATCCAAACCTTTTTCTACCGTGCCAAAAACTGTGTGCTTGCCGTCTAAATGCGGTTGATTCCATTGAACAATAAAGAACTGCGAGCCTCCGGTGTTAGGTCCGGAATTTGCCATTGAAAGCGTACCTGGGACGTGTTTTAGATTATTCGATTCGTCATCTATTGTGTAACCTGGGCCGCCAGAGCCGTTGCCGTTAGGGTCTCCGCCTTGCACAACAAAACGCTGGATAACTCTATGGAATGGAAGCCCGTTGTAAAAACCCTTGTTTGCTAGGTCTATGAAATTTGCCACTGTGTTTGGTGCTTCTTTAAAAGCCAAATTCACGGTAATGGGACCTTCGTGGGTTTCTATTGTGGCTTCTATTTTTTTAATGCCATCGTAGTTTTTGCCAAAAACCTTGCCACCAGCAAAGGCTTGCACCGCTAGGGTACAGAGTATAAGCGAAAAAATTAAAAAGTAACGCATATAAGTAATATAGAAAATGCTTACTTACTATATTCTCTCATAAAATATGTCAAATCCCTGCGTTATAGTTCAAAGTAATATGGAGGTGCTGCTGAATGTGGACAGCGAACTGCATCACGAAGCACGGGATGCCATTGCCCCATTTACAGAACTCGTGAAAAGCCCGGAGCATTTTCATACATATAGCATTTCTCATTTGAGCCTTTGGAATGCAGCTTCAACAGGACTTACAGAGAGCGATGTTTTGGAGAGATTGAAAAAATACAGCGCCTACGAAATTCCAGCAAATGTCACGGTGGAAATAACCGAATATATGCAGCGTTATGGAATTTTGCGACTAACGCTCTCAAATGGCAATTTGGTTTTGGAATCCGATAGCGAGCCTTTGTTTTTGGAACTTTGCAAAAGAAAGGAAATTCAAGGATATATTGAATCTTTCATATCAAATACCGCTGCGGTGGTTAGCCCGCTTGTGCGTGGCAAATTAAAGATAGTGCTTACAGAGCTGGGCTTTCCAGTGCAAGATATAGCGGGTTATGTTCGGGGAGAGCCGCTGGAAATGGAATTGAACGATAGTTTTGCGCTCAGGGATTATCAAAGAGATGCGGCTCAGATTTTTCACGCATCCGGTTCGGAAAAAGGTGGCTCCGGTGTTATTGTGCTGCCCTGTGGTTCGGGTAAAACCATTATAGGAATGGCGGTGATGGCTTTGGTAAAATCTCATACGCTTATTTTAACGCCCAGTGTTACCGCTGCCCGCCAGTGGATAAGGGAAATTCTGCAAAAAACAACCTTGACAAAAGAGCAGGTTAAGGAATATTCAGGCGATGTAAAAGAAATTGGGCAGGTGACGGTTGCCACTTATCAGATATTAACGCAAAGAAAGCGGAAAAGCGAGGAATTCACCAATTTCTCACTTTTTGAATCTCAAAAATGGGGACTGATGATCTACGATGAGGTGCATCTTTTGCCGGCTCCGGTGTTCAGATTTTCTGCGGATATGCAGGCTACCAGAAGGCTTGGATTAACGGCTACTTTGGTTAGGGAAGACCATAAAGAAACAGAGGTGTTTTCGCTCATCGGTCCAAAGAAATTTGATATTCCTTGGCGTGTTTTGGAGAACCAAGGCTGGATTGCGCAGGCAAAATGCCACGAGATAAGGGTGCCGATGGATTCCGAGCAGAGAATATCCTATGCTGTTGCGCCGCTCCGCGAAAAAATTTCCATAGCGGGCTGCAATCCAGAAAAATTTGATATTGTGAAAAACCTGCTGGAAAAGCATGGCGAAGAGAACGACCGCATTTTGATAATAGGGCAATATATAGAGCAGTTAGAAGCACTAGCAAAGGAGATAAATGTCCCTTTGATAACCGGAAAAACCCCGAACAAGGAGCGTGACCGGATTTACGATAGCTTTAGAAGCGGCGAAATCAGAATTTTGATGGTGAGCAAGGTGGGGAATTTTGCAATAGATTTGCCCGATGCAAGCGTTTTAATCCAAATTTCCGGTACCTTCGGCAGCAGGCAAGAAGAAGCACAGAGGCTAGGCAGGGTTTTGCGCCCCAAAAAAGACGGCCGCCCCGCAATGTTCTATTCCCTCGTGACAAAAGATTCCCGTGAGCAGGAATTTGCTATGAACCGCCAGCTGTTTTTGGCGGAACAGGGCTATGGATATGAGATAATTTAAATTTATCCATTTATTTACTATATTAAACTTAATGTATAAGGTATAAGGAGGTTTTATGAAGAACATTTATTTTGCGGTTGCTCTTGTATTTCTTGTATTACTAGCGTTCTCTGCTTGCTCAAATGGTGGCGGCAGTGACGACTCAGGTACCAGCTCTGGTGGTGGATTCAGATCTAGTAGTTCCAAGGGTGGTAGCTCCAGTTCCACAGGCGATGACACAAGAAGCTCTAGTTCCAAACCAAGCTCTAGTTCCAAGGGTGGTATTGGTTCAGGGGTGTGCTATGCTCCAGATTTAATGGAAAATGAAGATGAACCTGAGTTTGAGCTGCCAGCGTGCTTTGAAGGTAAAACAGTATCTGTAACCCAAGCAGATTGTAGAGAAATTGCAGAGGATATGGACGCAACTTTTAATTTTCAGAATTCTTGCCCAGCAGGACATAAGTTGATGTGTGATGCGGATGAACTATACGTTTATTTGTATGGTGAAGCAATAGCAGATATGACTTGCTCTGATTTCGATTTGGCACCAGTCTCCATTCAGGGAGCGTGCTATGCTTCCGTGGATGAAGCTTTAGGAGAAGATTATGCCTTCTGTTGGGAACCTACGACTAATCTTGATTGTGACGATTACGGGGGCACCTATAATGTTAGTTTTAAGACTTCTTGCCCATCTGGACCTAACCTGAAGTGTAATGTTACAGATGATGATGGAATAAATTATTATTATTATGGCGAAGATGCAAAATATGTTTGCGAGGAAGACACCGAAGAACCTGAAGAACCCGACGACTTGAACGAAAAAAAGTTGTCTAAAAAGTTGTCTAAAAGTTTGCCTAAAAAAGGCTTGCTTAAAGGTTTTAAAGCCAAAGGTTTTTCTAAAAAATAGTCCAAGGTTTTAAAAATATATGCTGATATAGCATATATACATTTATTGGAGGGGGAATTTTTACTATATTAAACCTAATATATGTAAGGAGGTTCTATGAAGAACATTTATTTTGCGGTTGCTCTTGTATCAGTTGTATTACTGGTGTTTTCAGCTTGCTCAAATGGCGGCGATGATGAGAGCTACCCAAGTTCCAAACCCGGAGCATGTTATTTGACCTTTAATATCATTGACGACTTTGGTGATATGTGTTTAGAAGGTATAACAGAATCTGTAACCCAAGCAGATTGTAACGAGATGCTTGAAGATATGAATTCCGATCCAGACATGCCTAGTGGTGCTTATTCTGTTAAATTTTCGAATTCTTGTCCAACTACACAGGATTATAAATGTTATATAAAAGGTGATGATGGCAAAGGATACGTGTATTTGTATGGTTCAGCTTTTGATAAAAATTCTTGCCGTGAATTTGGTGGAACAGATGTTGGTGGATCAACCAAACCAAGCTCTAGTTCCGCAGGCAACTCCACTCAGGGAGCATGCTATATTTCCTTTGTTGAAGATGTCGGTATGGATTTTGCCGTTTGTACGGAACCTATGAGCCGTGCTGAATGTAACCTCTATGCTGAGATGTTGGGGAACTACTATGATGTTAACCCTCGGAGTTCTTGCCCAAAATCTGGAATTGTGTGTACATCTGAAGAAGATGGAGTAATTCGTTATGTTTATGGCGAAGATGCAGACGAATCTGTTTGCGAGGACGATGGTGAATGGGATGACGGATATGGATTATTGTCTAAAGCTAAAAAGTTGCCCAAAGGTTTGTCCAAAAAGTTGCCTAAAAAAGTTTTCTAAAAATATGTTGATATAGCGAAATTTACTATCTTCCCAATTATGGCAAAAAAAGTACAAGATGCGTTAAAAGATTTGGTTTCGCTATGCAAAAGGCGCGGGATTATCTTCCCGGGCTCGGAAATTTACGATGGCTTGGCAAATACGTGGGATTATGGTCCTTATGGGGTTGAGTTAAAAAAGAATATCAAAGACTTGTGGTGGAAGAAATTTGTCTCCAGCCGCGAAGATATTGTTGGGCTTGATTCTTCCATTCTTTTAAACCCGCGTGTTTGGGTGGCAAGCGGCCATGTTGGCAGTTTTAGCGACCCCCTTGTTGACTGCAAAGTGTGCAAAGAGCGCGCCCGTGCAGACCACTTGTTAGAAGACAAACTCGGTTCTGGCGTAGCTGCTGGCAAAAATTTTGCGGAAATAGCAGAGATGATGAAAACGAATGCAATTCAATGCCCAAAATGCGGCAGCAAAGACTGGACAGAGCCACGCTCATTCAATTTGATGTTCAAAACGGAAATAGGCGTTGTGGAAGGAACAGGTAATCAGGTGTATTTACGCCCCGAAACAGCTCAGGGCATTTTCATAAACTTCAAAAACATAACCGATAACTGCCGGCAAAAAATCCCCTTTGGCGTTGGGCAAATAGGAAAATCTTTTAGAAACGAGATAACCCCGGGCAATTTCATTTTCCGCACAAGGGAATTTGAGCAAATGGAAATGGAATTTTTCTGCAAACCTGGCTCCGAACAGGAATGGTATGCGTATTGGAAAACTTTTTGCATAGAATGGCTCACGGAAATAGGCATTCGCAAAGAAAAATTGAGAATGAGGGAACATTCAAAAGAGGAACTTTCCCATTATTCCAACGGTACCAGCGACATAGAATACGAATTTCCCTTTGGCTGGGGCGAGTTGTGGGGCATAGCTAGCAGAACAAATTACGATTTAACCCAGCACATCAATGAATCTAAAGTTGACCTGCGCTATCACGATAAAATCACAAACGAAAAATACATCCCATTCGTGGTTGAACCTGCTCTTGGCGTGGACAGATTGCTTTTAACCTTGCTCTGCGATGCCTACGATGTTGAAAAAACCGAAACCGGCGAAGACCGCACCGTATTCCATTTTCACCCAAACATTGCTCCCGTCAAAGCCGCTATTTTGCCGCTTTCTAAAGATGAGCAGCTTATGGCTGTTGCAGAGGAGCTTTACAAAAAACTCCTAAAAAGATGGCCTGTGGAATACGATGAAACCCAGAGCATTGGCAAACGCTACCGCCGCCAAGATGAAATTGGAACTCCATATTGCATAACCATAGATTTTGGCACAATAGGCAAAGACGGGGAAGATAAAAAAGGCTTGGTTACCATTCGCGAGCGCGATTCTATGAAGCAGGATATTGTGAAAATAGAAGAGGTGGAAGGGTGGTTGATGAACCGTTTATAAAAACAATCCGTTTAAATGGTGGGGAAATCTTCAAAAGTGTATCTATTCCGGCCATTTTTTTTGGATTCGTATAAGGCTTTATCGGCAGCTTTGATATAATCCTGCGGATTTTGTGAATAATTAACGATACCCGTTGTACCTCCAATAGAGATTGTGACATAATCCGCTACTTCACTTGCTTTATGGGGTATCTCGCATTCTCGTATTTTTTCCAATAATTTTTCCGCAACCACCTGAGCGCCGATCATATCGGTATTAGGTAAAACAACGGTAAATTCTTCTCCGCCGTACCTTGCAATAAAATCTTCGTCTCTTACCACGCATTGAGAAAGAGCAGACGCTACTGATTTTAAACAATTATCTCCCATACCATGACCATAAGTGTCGTTGTATCTTTTGAAATAATCTATGTCTATCATCAATAGGCTAAGGTTGCTACCAGTACGAGAATGTAATTTTATTAACTTCTTTAAACTGCCGTCAAGATACCGCCTGTTGTAAATACCAGTAATCTGATCAACTATGGTCAAGTGTAAAAAATCACCTAATGATTCAGCTTCATTTTTATGAAGTTTATTATCCCCAGATTTCAAATCCAAGTCGGTAAACGTTTGATTTATTTTTTTTATTGTCCGGTTAAGCGGTTCCAGCGTTGCTTCAATAAATATATTAATAACGGCGATTATGATGATGAGCGTTATGAACAAAGAAATTACAGTATCTAGAAAAAGGCGGTTGCGTTCCGTGCGAAACTCATGTTCCGTCTCAAGAGCGAGAATTGTATTACCATTTTCATTCTTGTATCCCGCATGATACTTTTTACCGTCTATATTGAGCCACACGAACCCGTTTCCAGAACTTACGGTTTTATACCAATCCTCGCCCGATACATCTGAAGTATCTCCGTTAGGGTGAGCTGTTATAAACCCATTAGACAACACCATCCCAAAACCAGTTTGCCCAAATTTCGTCTCTTTTATTGTCTTCTGAATATTAATTTCTTCTTGAATCTTGCCGATTACACTTGCGTTAAAACCAATCTGGATGAAGCCACCATTTTTCCGTGCAATGCCAGTATAATGATTAATGTTTCCAAGAACAAGGTCGCCCACATCGTCATTGAGTACAGACGCACGTGGTTCCTCGCTTAACACAGTCAAAGTTCCATCAGTCAGCTTCATATATATTTTTGTTGGTTCGTATAACTTATAATCAAAGCCTATGTATTTTGGGACACTGCTGGCTGTAATGATACCGTTTGAATCGGCAACGCTCAATTCTATAATATCCAAAGGTTCTGATATTTGTAGCAATTTCTCAGACGACAGCTCACCGGGTGTATTGTCCAGTATTTCCACGACAGTTTTCGCTATTGCTATATGTTTCTCTATCAAAGTTTGTTTTGTTACATCAAGCACTATATTCAAATGCCGGATTTGCGCTAAGATGCTGTCTATAAATATTTCCATATTGGCGTGGCTTTTCACTTCTAAAGAAGAATTTAGCAGCCTATAGTTGTTAAATAAATTGATTAAATTAGAAACTATAAATATAGCCAATATTGGGATTAATACTTTGATTTTGAAATTTAATTTTTTATTACGCATTTTTACTCCAATTTGATTGAGCGAATTCGGAGTTCTTGCGATAAATATGTTAAAAAATACAAGGATAGAAAGAATAATTGCCATCATTATGCCAAAAAAAACAGCCATGTCTCGCAGAGAGCTTCCAATAATAATAGGGCGTACAGCGATTATATACCAACTCAAAGCTGGTATTGAACCAACTGCGATTATTTGTTTGTTTTCTGCCTCAAAATAATACTCTATTTCTTTCCCGATTTTTAATTCTTTTGTTTTATCAAGAATTTCCTCGCCGGTTTGACCTAATACTTCGGTTATGTTTTTTTTATTTTCAACAAAAGCAACGTTTTTTGCTCCAGTTATTTCCCCATCAACTCTAAAAAAATACAATTCCGCTGTTCCTGAATATTTTTGATATACAGTATCTATAAAATCGGACAGATTTACTCCTGTTCCCACAATGCCAATAGGTTTGTGATGACTGTCAAAGACCAGTGCGTTTATCCAAAGATTTGTCACATTGAGGTCAGGATTGTAATTGATATTGAAATTGTATTTTTCCTTTCCATTAAAAGTCATCATATACCAGTAATTATTTGTGTCTGCTGTATCAACAGTATATGCGTAAGATTCATCGGAGTAGAATTTTTTATCAATATCATTTACCCAAAAAATTGAGTTGCTTGCAAAAGTTTTGCGGTATTCAGCTAACTCCTCAAGGGCGATTTTTTGCAATTCAGTGTCTGTGGGGTTTAAAAAATAACGTTGTATCAAGGGAGAATTTGCCATTTTTAGAGCAAGGGTAATTTGACTGTTCAAGGAAGCTTCCAATTTGAGTCTCTCTATTTTAATTGTCTGTATTAGTTCATCACCGATTTTATTAGACTGAATTTTATTCATTAAAAAGCTAAATATCACGCTTCCAAGAATGAATATAAGCAGAAATAAAATAGAAGAAAAAACAATAAATTTGCGTTGCATGGAAATTTGACGCTTAGAGGAAATAGGTATAGAAAATAGGTTAGTAAATAAATTCACTACATTAAAATATTCTATTTTATGACATTTTGCAAGGGGTATAGCACACAAAGCACTTATTTAAGCACGAAATGCATTATGCGGTTATTTAGACATCCACTTAACTATTTTATCCTTGACTTGCGAGTAGCTCCTAGAAATAGGAATTTTAGAGCCGTTTTTCATAGTTAGCTCGTTATTTATCATTGTCTTTATTTCGTTTAGGTTCACTATATACGAGCGATGGCATTTTGCAAACCTGCTATCTTCTAAGAGTTGCTTTTCTATTTTGCTAAAGACGGCATACATCTTGATTATGGATTTATCCAGCAACTTAATATATATTAAATGTCTTATGACTTCAACGTGGGAAATATCACGAAACAGAACAAACCTTGCAGTGGATTGCGTCACTACAGTTAATCCTGCTTTATCCTCGTTTTCCTGAGACTTTTTCAGCTTATCCATTATATTGTTCACTTTTTCACAAGTTAAGGGTTTGAGCAAATAGTCAAAAGCCTGAACCTGATAGGATTGGCTGGCAAAATCGTTGGAAGTGGTTAGAAAAACAATATTATTTGCAAAATTATTCTCACGCAATTTTTCCGCTAGTTTAATTCCGTTCATTTTAGGCATTATTATATCTAAAAAACACGCATCTATGTTTGCGCCAGAGAGAAAATAATCAAGGGCTTGCCTAGGGCAGGTGAAAACCGCCGTTTTAGCCTCAAAGCCAGACAGGGCAATCAAGGCAGCAAGCCTATCCGCATCTTCTTTCATATCATCGCATACAAGAATGTTCATAAATATTGATTTAAAACTAATATATTATATTTTTTGACATTTTGCATGGATATAGCACATAAAGCACTTATTTCGGCACAAAATGCAAACTAAACATTCACCATAACATAAATCGTAAATACATTCTCAGCTCGTTCTATAGAAATATGACCCCCATAACGCTCCGCAACTGCCCTAATGCTCCTCAAGCCAAAACCGCCGTCTTTTTTGGTGCTTGTCAATTCCCCATTCTTTTCTATAACAACGCCGTCAAAGCTGTTTTTCACCGTAATCGTTAAATACTGCTCGTTTGCTTTCATAGTTAAATCTATCTCTCCACCACTCTCCAATTTTTTGCAGGCTTCCAAAGCATTTTCCAATAGATTACCTAAAATTACACAAATATCATAACGAAGTACGGAAAACGCTTTTGGCAATGCAATTTTGACATTGTATTTTATATTGAATTTCTCGCAATTTTTGGCATAGCTGGCAAGCAATGCATTGATTACGGAATCTGGGCAGTAATAATATAGCTCATCTTCTGGCATCCTTTTTCTTATTTCTGTTAAATACAGCTCTATTTTTCCTGTATTGCCTGTTTGCAACAATTCATCAATCACTTTAAGATGATATTTAAAATCGTGACGCAAAACGCTCATAGTTTCGTACATTTCTGCCATTTTTTGATGGTGTGTTCGCTCGGCGGATATAATGCAATGCACAAATTCAGCTTCGGCTTTGTGTATATTTATGGTATTATACACATTGTGAAAAAAGCGGCGTATGTAAAAAGCAAGAATCGCAAGTTCGGCAATAATGGCAATGGCTATTGGGATAACGGAAGTTGTATAATATGCTACAAAACATGCGGTTATCACAATTATGCCGTGCATAGCCAAAAATACAAGTATATGTAGTTTCATTTAAACATCCTCATAAGTATATCTATTGCGACCATTTTTTTTTGATTCGTATAAGGCTTTATCGGCTGCTTTGATATAGTCCCGTGCGTGTTGTGAATGTTTAACTATGCCAGTTGCGCCTCCAATGGAAACTGTGACATAATCTGCTACTTCACTTGCTTTGTGGGGTATATTGCACTTATGCATTTTTTCCAATAATTTTTCCGCAATCGCCTGAGCACCATTTTTATCAGTATTCGGCAAAACAAAGGCAAATTCCTCCCCGCCGTACCTTGCAATAAAATCTTCGTCCCTAGACACACATTGAGAGAGAGCATGGGCTACCGCTCTAAGGCATCCATCTCCGGCTTCGTGGCCGTAAGTGTCGTTGTATTTTTTAAAATAGTCAATGTCTATCATCAACAAGCTCAAGCTGCTGCCAGTGCGAGAATGGGAATTTATTATTTTCTTTAAACTGCCGTCAAGATACCGCCTATTGTATATTCCGGTGAGCTGGTCGATTTTGGTCAAATGCAAAAAATCGCCTAATGTTCCAACTTCATCTTTATGGGGCTTGCCTTCTTGTGGCTTTGAATCCAAGTCAGTAAAAGTTTGATTTCTTGTTCTTACTACTTTATTTAGCGGTTCAAGCATTATAAAAATAAATATATTAACGAATACAAAGACAAATAAAATAACCGCCATCATTACTCCAAAAAGAACAGTCATGCCTGTATGCAGGAAGCCCATAATGGTAACAGGACGTACAGCGGCTATATACCAATTCATAGCTGGAATTGCGTTGATAGGAATTGAGGTAATCGCGATTATTTGATTTTTGGTTTTTGACTTAAAATATTCTATTTCTCCGGTTTTTATTTCTTTTGCCTTGGCAAGAATTTCATCTCCGGTTACACTTAACACTTCGGTTATGTTAGCTCTTCTTTCAACAAGGTCAATAT